>NZ_QAJB01000282.1:0-12169 GCF_003061325.1 Microbacterium sp. HMWF026 | reverse complement strand
CCCCTGGGCGTCGCGGGGCCCCCGCCGGCAATGTCCACGACCCCAGTCTAGGAACGACACCTGGGCGGCGCCCCCGCGCGTCACTCCATGACGAGCGACTGCACCACGGCGACGGCGGCGAGCTGGCCGCCGGCGATGGCCGCGGCCAGCGAGAACAGCGGGCCCGGAAGGTGATCGGGCTGAGCGATGTCGCCGACCGCGTACACGCCCTCGACGCTCGTGCGGCCGAACGGATCGGTGCGCAGGGCGCCGCTGTCCTGGCGCATCAGGTCGAGGCCGTCGAGGAACCCGCCGCGCACGCTCCACGTCGGCGCGGCGAAGGCGCCGGCGACCTCGGGTGCCGAGCCGTCGAGCAGGTGCAGGCGCAGCCCGCCGTCGATGCCGACGACCTCGCGCACCGCGGCGGGATCGATCACGAGGACCTCGGATGCCACGGGCTCCAGCATCCGCGCCAGGACGGCGGCGTGCGGCGAGGCGTTGAGGACCGCGACCGGGCGGCCCGCGAACTCGTGTCCGTGGCAGAAGGGGCAGTTGGCGACCGTGTCGCCCCAGTGCGCGGCCAGGCCGGGGATCGGCGGCAATTCGTCGGCGACCCCGGTGGCGAGGATCACCGCGTGGGTGGAGAGCCTCTCGCCCGCGGTCTCGACCGTCAGCACGCCATCGGCGCGCGAGACGCCGGTGGCGGCGGCATCCCGGACCTCGACCGTGTCGTACGCGGCGATCTCGGCGCGGGCGATGCGGCGCAGTTCGGCAGGATCGCGCCCGTCGTTGGTGAGCAGGTTGTGCGCGTGGCGCACGGTGGCGTTGCGGTACTCGCCCGAGTCCAACAGCAGGGTGCGCCGGTGCATGCGCCCCAGGGTCAGTGCCGCCTGCAGGCCCGCGGGACCGCCCCCGATGATGATCGCGTCGTACACGATGAGCCCCCTCCGCTTGTGTTCTCGTCCATCGTGTGACTTCATGTCGACATGAAGTCAAGCGGGGAGTCCATCGGCGCGGCGGCCGCGCGATTCGGCCTCGACACCCACGTGCTGCGGTTCTGGGAGGACGAGGGGCTTCTCCGCCCCACTCGCGACGGCGCCGGACGACGGCTCTTCTCGCAGGACGACGTCGTCCGCGTCGCGGTCATCCTGCGCAACAAGGCGGCGGGCATGTCGCTCGAGCAGATCCGCGTGCTGCTCGACGAGGGGGCGCCCGATCGGCATCGGGTGCTCGAGGAGCACATCGCCGAGCTCGACCGGCGCGCCGCCGACATCGCCGAGGCGCGCGCGATGACGGAGCACGCCCTGCGCTGCCGGTCGCACGACATCGCGCAGTGCCCGCGTTTCCACAGCCACGTCGGCGACGTGCTGTCGGGAGAAGCGCGCTGGCTGCTCGATCGCACCCACCCGGCGGGCGGCCCGGTCGATGCGGCATCCGGATCCGCTTCGACGTGACGCCGACGAGAGCGGTGGCGGCCAGAACCGCGATCCACACGGGCCGTCGCCCGCGGGTGGCGCGAACTAGCATGAACCGGTGACCACGCCTCCCCTCTCCGCCGAACAGCAGGCGCTGTTCCGGTTGATCGAGGACACGCGCGAGCACGTCTTCGTCACGGGCCGCGCGGGCACCGGAAAGTCGACCCTGCTGCAGCACCTCGCCTGGAACACCAAGAAGCAGATCGCGGTGTGCGCGCCGACGGGAGTGGCGGCGCTGAACGTCGAGGGTCAGACGATCCACTCGCTGTTCCGCCTGCCGATCGGCCTGATCGCGAACGGCGACATCGATCAGAACGACGCCACCCGCAAGACCCTCAACGCCATCGACACCCTCGTGATCGACGAGATCTCGATGGTCAACGCCGACCTGATGGATGCCATCGACCGCTCGCTGCGGCAGGCCCGCGGTCGGCGGGCCGAGCCGTTCGGCGGCACGCAGATCGTCATGTTCGGCGACCCGTACCAGCTCGCCCCCGTGCCGCCCCGCGGTGACGAGATGCGCTACATCCGCGACCACTACCGGTCGTTCTGGTTCTTCGACGCGAAGGTGTGGTCGGGCGAGGCCGCGGCCGACGGGCTGATCGACATCGGTCGCCACGGGGCCGACCTGCACGTCAACGAGCTCGTCGAGATCCACCGCCAGTCCGACCCCGGGTTCAAGCAGCTGCTCAACGCCGTGCGCTACGGACGTGTGACGGCCGAGATGGCCGGGGTGCTCAACACCGCGGGGGCGCGGACGCCGCCGCACCCCGCCGACGGCGAGCACCCGATCATCACGCTGGCCACGCGCAACGACCGGGTCAACACCATCAACCGTCGCCACCTCGACGAGCTGGTCGGCCGCACCCAGACCGCCAACGCCGAGATCTCGGGCGATTTCGGTCGCGGCGAGGCGAACTACCCGGCCGAGATGGAGCTCACCCTCAAGGTGGGGGCTCAGGTCATGTTCCTGCGCAACGACAGCGCGCAGTTCGGCGAGGCCCCGCGGTGGGTCAACGGCACGATCGGCACCGTCACCCGCATCGCGGGCGACAGCGTGCGGGTCGAGGTGGACGGCATCGCCCACGACGTCGAGCCGGCCGTGTGGGAGAGGTACCGCTACGCCTACGACCCGGGCACCAAGAACCTCTCGCGCGAGATCGTGGCGGAGTTCACGCAGTTCCCCCTGCGCCTGGCGTGGGCGGTCACGATCCACAAGTCGCAGGGCAAGACGTACGACCGCGCCGTCGTCGACCTGGGAGCCGGAGCGTTCGCCCCGGGCCAGACCTACGTCGCGCTCAGCCGGTTGACCTCGCTCGACGGCCTGTACCTGACGCGGCCGCTGCGGCCCGCCGACATCCGCGTCGACGAGGACGTCCGGCGCTTCATGAAGCAAGCGTGGCTCGCGCGGCAGGACGCCGCGGCGCAGAAGGCCTGAGGGCCGGGGCCGTCAGGCGACGCGCATCGCCTTCGCGCGGGTGAGGTCGGCGAACAGCTCGGTGGTGAAACGGTAGGCCACGAGCACCTCGGCGATGACCCGTTCCTTCTCGTCGTCGTCCCACGGGGCCGCGTCGAGTTGCTCGCGGTAAATGGTCTTGAAGGCCTTGGGGTCGGCGATGTCGCCGAAGAGCAGGAACCCGATGCCGTTGGTCTCGAACCCGAACCGGCGCTGCATCAACCGTCCGATCGAGGGTCCGCCGGACAGGTCGCCGACGAAGCGCGTGTAGTGGTGCGCGACGAAGCCGCCCGGCCACGTCGCGGCGACGCGGCGGATGCGCGAGACGTACGCCTGCGTCGTGGGCAGCGGGTGGATCAGCTCGCGCCAGTCGGGGCCCGAGAGGAACGCGAGGTCGGCCTCGAGGGCCGGGAGTCGGGAGTGGTGATCGCGGATGAAGACGGATGCCACCGGGTCGGTGCGCATGCGGTTCGCGGCCTCTTCGAGCGCGGCGTAGATGAACCAGTGCTGGGCGATCAGAGCCACATAGTCGTCGCGCGTGCCGGCGCCGGTGAGCAGATCGGACATGAACCCGTCGCACTCGCGCGCGGAGTGTGCGGCGCTGGAGCGTTCGCGCAGAGCCGTGGAGAACGGGGCGACGGCGTTCATGCCGCCATCATACGCAGAAACTTAGGATCACCTAACCCCTGATTCCCGCCCGCGAGGCGTCCACGAGGGGGAGTTGTGATGCAGCCGTGACGCCGCAGCGGCGCAAGGGGCGGTTTCGTTCAGGTGCCGTGTGTTTGAATCTTTCGAGAGCGGGCTTCGTCGCGCTCGGAAATGCTGGGGGTGCACATGCGCGGATGGCGTCGTTCCGCGGCCATCGCGATCACGGGCGCGAGCTTGCTCGCCGTCGTCCTGAGCGGCTGCACGGCCCAGGGGCCGGTCACGGTGAACGTCCCGACCCAGGTGGACGCGACCCTGCCCGACGAGACCGTGGCCGAGATGCGCGATGCGGTCACCGCGGCCATCACCGCGACCGGGTCCACCGGCGCGATCGTCGGCGTCTGGGCTCCGTGGAGCGGCACGTGGGTGTCGGGCGTGGGGACGCAGTCCCCCGGCGGCGCCGAGGTGACCCCCGACCTGACCTTCCGCGCGGGCGAGGTCACCGGCGCCATGACGTGCGACGCGCTCTACACTCTCGAGGCCGACGGCACCCTGTCGATGGACGACTCGGTCACTAAGTGGGTGAGCGGCCTGCCCGGGTACGAGGCCATCACGCTGCGCCAGCTCTGCGACGGAACCTCGGGGCTGGGCTCGTACACGACGATCCTCGACGGCATGGTGCTGAACAACCCCGACCGCGTGTGGAACGCACGCGAACTCGTCGCCTACGGCATCTCGCAGCCTCGTCGCAATGCGCCCGGAGAGGCCTTCTCGGCATCCGCGACCAACGCCGACCTGGCGGGGCTGGCCATCGAGCGCGCCACGGGCGAGTCCCTCGCCACCGTCCTGTCCGAGCGGGTCACCGGCCCGCTCGGGCTCTCGGCCACCGGCATCCCCGCTCCGGCCGCGGCCACCCCGGGGCCGTCGTCGTTGACCGGTCACTGGTCGCAGCCCAATGCCGAGGGTGCTTTCGACTGCTCCGCCCCGCTCGAGTTCAGCACGATGTCGTCGAGCTACGGCGGAGCGTCCGCCGGAGCCGTCACCGACATCGACGACCTCGGTCGCTACGCGCAGGCCCTCGCGACCGGCGCGCTGCTGCCGGCCGAGAACGACCGTTTCGCCGCACCCATCCCGGTCGGCAGCGACCAGCCCACGTGGTTCACCGCGGCGGGCGGCGCATACCAGGCCGGCTCACTCATCGGCAAGTACGGCTGGACGCCCGGCTACCTGGTGGGCGCGTTCGCCGACCCTCAGACGGGTATGTCGGTCGCCGTCGTGCTCAACAACTCGGCGGGCAACAAGAACACCGGTGCGTGGCTGGCCTGGCAGCTCGCGGCGATCGCCTCGAAGGCCCCCGCCGCGGCGGGGCAGACGATGCCCGAGGCGGGTCTGCCGTGGACCGCCGAGCAGATGCGCGACACCATCGCCGGCAACGCGATCTGCGCACCGCCCGCCGGATGATCCCCCGGTGACCTGGCGCGGCGGCCCGGGGTCGGCCGCATCCCTCGTCCTGGTGGGCCTGGTGTGCCAAGAGGTCGGCGCATCGTTCGCCGTCATGCTGTTCCCGCAGACGGGACCGCTGGGCATCGTCATGCTGCGGTTGCTCTTCTCGGCTCTTCTGCTGCTCGTCATCGCGCGGCCGCGCGTGAGGGGGCACGCGGGATCCGCCTGGCGCTCGGTCGTCGGGTTCGGGCTGGTGCTGGCATCCATGAACGGGCTGTTCTACCTGGCGCTCGAGCGGCTGCCGCTCGGCGTCACCGTCACCATCGAGGTGCTGGGGCCCCTCACCCTCTCGATCCTCACCGCGACCGGACTCGCGCGATGGCTCTGGGCGGGCCTGGCGCTCGCCGGCGTCGTCGCCCTGGGCGCGGGCGGATGGGACCGGCTCGACCCGCTCGGCGTCCTGTTCGCGCTGGGGGCGGCGGTCAGTTGGGCGCTGTACATCCTGGCGTCCGCCCGGGTCGGCCGGGAGTTCCCCCGCCTCGACGGTCTCGCCCTCGCGATGGCCGTCGGCGCCGTGGTCGCTCTGCCGTTCGGCATCTGGCAGGCGGGCCCGGCGTTGCTGCGCGTCGACATCCTCGCCCTGGGCGCGGCGGTCGCGCTGCTGTCGTCGACCATCCCCTACGCCCTCGAACTGGTGGCGCTGCGGCGACTGGCGGCATCCGCCTTCGCGATCCTCATGAGCCTCGGGCCCGCGACCGCGTCGATCGCCGGCTTCCTGCTGCTCGGACAACGTCTGTCGTGGCTCGAGATCGTCGGCATCGCCCTGGTGATCGTCGCGAGCATCGGCGCCGTGCTCGCCGCCGCCCGCCGCAGCGCGGGCGCCCGGCTGCCGGGACCCGACGCCGAAGAGCCGCTCAGCGAACCCGTCGGCTGATCCGCTGCGTGCGGGATGCCACCGCGGCGGCGCGGGTGCAAGGGGGCCGCGGCGCGACACCGGGGCCGCGAGGATGACGGCATGAGCGACGACGACCAGACCCGCAAGGACTTCGACGAGGCGGTCAACATGACCGCGAGCGAGCTGAAGAAGTGGCTCGACACGGACGAGTCGAAATCGGTCGGGCAGAAGAAGGACGGCGGCGAGTCGACCGGACACGAGAGCGGGCGTCACATCGTGCGCATCCTCGAGAAGAAGAAGGCCGATCTGACCGACGACGACTACGCGCACATGCGCAAGGTCGTGGGTTACGTCAAGCGGCACAGCGCCCAACGGCCGAAGGGCGACGTGACCGAGACCGACTGGCGGTACTCGTTGATGAACTGGGGCAACGACCCGAAGAAGTGACGGCCGTCAGGATGTCGTGAGGATCGCGCACTCGTCATAGCCGCGCACGGTACAACGGAAGACATGCCCATCATCGACAGCGCCGTGTACGTCGACGGCCGACGGATCGAGAACCCGGCGAGCCTCGACCAGACGTTCGAGTACATGGAGGCGCACGGGGGCATGGCCTGGATCGGCCTGCTGCGCCCGTCACCCGACGAGCTGGAGCGCGTGGCCGCTGAGTTCTCACTGCACCCGCTCGCGGTCGAGGACGCCCTGACCGGGCACCAGCGCGCGAAGCTCGAGCGCTACGGCACCAATCTGTTCGCGGTGCTGCGCCCGGCGCGGTACATCGACTCGTCCGAGACCGTCGAGTTCGGCGAGCTGCACGTGTTCATCGGGCCCGACTACGTCGTCACGGTCCGCCACGCCGAGGTGCCGGACCTGTCCGAGGTCCGGCGGCGGCTCGAGAAGAATCCCGAGCTGCTCGCGCGCGGACCCGAGGCCGTGCTGTACGCGATCCTCGACGAAGTGGTCGACCAGTACGACCCCGTGGCGCGCGGCATCCAGAACGACGTGGACGAGATCGAGGACCAGCTCTTCAGCTCCGAGGGTGCCGAACTGACGCAGCGCATCTACGAGCTCGCCCGCGAGGTCATCCACTTCCAGCGAGCGGTGGAGCCGCTGCGCGACATGCTCGAAGCCCTGCTGCGCGGGGCCGGCAAGTACGGCGTCGACATCGAACTGCAGCGCTCGCTGCGCGACGTGCTCGACCACGTTCTGCGTCAGTGCGAGAAGCTGACGGCACTGCGCGCGATCCTCGACAACGCCCTCACGGTCAACGCCACGCTCGTCACCCAGCGTCAGACCGAGACCTCTCTCGAACAGAACGAGCAGGTGAAGAAGATCTCGGGCTGGGCGGCGATCCTGTTCGGGCCGTCCCTGGTCGGGGCGATATACGGGATGAACTTCAAAAACATGCCCGAGCTCGACTGGACGTTCGGCTACCCGATGGCGCTCGGTCTGATGGCGGCGACCTCGTACGGGCTCTGGCTGACGTTCAAGCGCAAGCACTGGCTCTGAGCCCGGACGGCTCGGCGCCGTCCTCGCGTCTTCGCGCTTGTCGGACGCCCATTGCGCGAATCGAGTGGTTCGATGGGGGCATGACCGACACCCCCTCGCGTCCCGGCGACGCCGCCGAGCCGCGCACCACCTCGACCGTGCAGCTGGAGGACAGCGGCTACCACAAGCGTCTGTCGTCGCGGCAGGTGCAGATGATCGCGATCGGCGGTGCGATCGGAACGGGGCTCTTCCTCGGTGCCGGCGGTCGTCTGGCCCAGGCGGGCCCCGCGATCGTCATCTCGTACGCCGTGTGCGGCCTCTTCGCGTTCTTCATCCTGCGGGCGCTGGGCGAACTGGTGCTGCACCGGCCCACCTCGGGGTCGTTCGTGTCGTACGCGCGCGAGTTCTTCGGTGAGAAGGCGGCCTTCGTCTCGGGCTGGTTCTACTGGATCAACTGGGCCACGACGACGATGGTCGACATCACCGCCGCCGCGCTCTACATGAACTTCTTCGGCAAGTACGTGCCGTGGATCGCCGCCGTCCCGCAGTGGGTGTGGGCGCTCGCCGCCCTCGTGACCGTGCTCGCAGTCAACCTCGTCTCGGTCAAGGTGTTCGGCGAGCTGGAGTTCTGGTTCGCCCTCATCAAGGTCGCCGCCCTCGTGGCGTTCCTGCTCGTGGGCATCTACTTCGTCGTCTTCGGCACGCCGACCGGGGCGCCCACGGGCTTCTCGCTGATCGCCGACAACGGCGGGTTCTTCCCCAACGGCATCCTGCCCGCCATCATCCTCATGCAGGGCGTGGTGTTCGCGTACGCGTCGATCGAACTGATCGGCACCGCCGCCGGCGAGACGAAGAACCCCGAGAAGGTCATGCCGCGCGCGATCAACTCGGTGATCTTCCGCGTCGCGGTGTTCTACGTCGGTTCGGTGCTGCTGCTGTCTCTGCTGCTGCCGTTCACCGCGTACTCGAAGGACGAGAGCCCCTTCGTGACGTTCTTCGCCTCGATCGGGGTGCCCGGCGTCGACGTCATCATGAACCTCGTCGTGCTGACCGCCGCCCTGTCGTCGCTGAACGCCGGGCTGTACTCGACCGGACGCATCCTGCGCTCGATGGCGGTCGCCGGCTCGGCGCCGAAGTTCGCCGCGCGCATGAACAAGGCTGGCGTGCCGTACGGCGGTATCGCGATCACGGCGTTCGTCGCACTGTTCGGCGTCGTGATCAACTACGTCAACCCGTCCGACGCGTTCGAGACGGTGCTGAACGTCGCCGCCGTCGGCATCCTGGTCACCTGGGCGACGATCATCGTCTGCCAGATGCGCCTCAAGCAGCTCGCCGACCGCGGACAGCTGGTCAGGCCGTCGTTCCGCCTCTTCTGGGCGCCGTATACGAGCTACCTGACCCTCGCCTTCCTGGTCGTGGTGCTGGTGCTCGTGTTCATCGACTCGCCGTCGACCCTGGTCGTGGCGATCGTCGCGAGCCTGCTCATCACCGCCGGCTGGTTCGCCTGCCGCAGGCGCATCGCCGCGCTCGCCGCCGAGCGCGAGGGATACACCGGCACCTATCCGGTGGTGCCGAGCCCGTACAGCACCGACTGAGTCGCGCGCCGCGGGTCCGTGGACATCCACGGACTCGCGGTAGCGGCTCCCTCGTTGTGAGCGCTAACATGCGGTGCGGTCTTGAACCGCCCCCGCGCCGCGGCGACGACGCCGCGCACGACGAAGGAGTCCCGTGTGACCTCGACCGCACCCGAACGCGCCCCGCGGCGCCGGACGATCAGACGATGGGCCGTGCTCTCGATGGCGGTGACGCTGGGCGTCGGCATGCTCGCGCCGACCGCCGCGCTGAGCGCACAGGCGGCCGACGCCGTGCCCGCCGACGGATTGCTCGTGCAGTACCCGCTCGACGAGACGAGCGGAACGGTCGCGAAGAACACCGCGCCGGATTCGCGCTTCGGCGACGGCGTCGTCGAGGGCACGCCGTCCTGGGCGGGCGGTGGCCAGGGCTTCGCGTTCCCGGGCGGGGACGGCGGGTCGGGTGCGGCGATCAAGCTGCCCGACGACCTCAACGTGGGCCTGGATGCCATCACCGTCAGCTTCGACGTGAAGATCGCCCCCGAGCAGCGCAATTACTACTGGATCTACGGCATCGGCAACACCGCGAACGGGATCGGAGACGGATACCTGTTCGGCTCGGGCGACTCGTTCCACACGGTCATCGCCAGCGGAGGCCCCGCCACCGAGTCGAACATCCAGCCCGCGGCCGACGCGACGCTGGCCCGCGGGGTGTGGAAGTCGTTCACCTACACGCAGGCGGGGAGCACCGGCATCCTGTACGAAGACGGCGTCGAGCGCGCGCGCAACACCGCCGTCCGCACGACCCCCGCGCAGATCGGGCCGACCTCGTTCAACTACCTCGGACGCAGCCCCTTCGCGGTCGACCAGTCGTTCCAGGGGCAGCTGCGCGATTTCCGCGTGTACGACCGCGCCCTCGCCCCGGCCGAGGTGTCGACGCTGGCCGGGACGGTGCTGCGCGAGGCGGTCGCCGACGGCGCCGCCGCTCTCGATCTGGGCGACCTGAGCGCCGTCCGCTCGTCGCTCACGCTGCCCACCGTCGGCGACGCGCAGACCACCGTGACCTGGGCGAGCTCGAACACCGCCGTGCTCGCGAACGACGGAACCGTCACGCGTCCCGCCGCCGGAGCAGCCCCCGCCGAGGTCACCCTGACGGCCACCGTCGCGCGCGGGACGGTCTCGACCACCCGCGCCTTCGCCGTCACGGTGCTGCCCGAAGACGACGCCTACGACGCGCGAGCGATCGCGGCGGCCCTCGCCGTGCCGCACATCGACGACACGCGCGAGAACCTGACCCTGCCCACGTCCCGCGAGACGGCGACGATCTCGTGGTCGTCGTCGAACCCCGCGGTGGTCGCGCCCGACGGCACCGTCACGCGCCCCGCGACGGGCGCCGCGGTGCAGGAGGTGACGTTGACGGCCACCGTGACCGTCGGTTCGGCCACGGCCACGCGCTCGTTCACGGCGAAGGTGCAGCCGCTGCCCGAGGCCGCGGACACCAAGGCGTACTTCTTCCCCTACTTCACCGGCGAAGACGACGACGACGACGAGAAGGTGCGCTTCGGGCTGTCCAACGGCAACGACGCACTCGACTGGACCACCGTCAACGACGACAAGCCCGTGCTGGCCTCGACCCTGGGGCAGAAGGGTCTGCGCGACCCGTTCATCATCCGCTCGCACGAGGGCGACCGGTTCTACCTGCTCGCCACCGACCTGCACGCCTACCGCACGGGACTGACCGAGTCGCAGAACTTCGGCAGCCGCGCGATGGAGATCTGGGAATCGACCGACCTGGTCACCTGGAGCGCGCAGCGGCACGTCGTCGTCTCGGCGCCCGAGGCGGGCAACACCTGGGCGCCCGAGGCCTACTACGACGACAGCCGCGGCGAGTACGTCGTGTTCTGGGCCTCGAACCTCTACCCGAGCGGCGACCCGTCGGTGCCGCGGTGGGAGGGCGACTCGTACAACCGCATGATGTACGCCACGACCCGCGACTTCGTCACCTTCAGCCCGGCGAAGGTGTGGATCGACGAGCAGCAGCCCGGCCAGGGCAACGGCACGATCGACTCCACCATCGCGCGCGAGGACGGGTGGTTCTACCGCTTCACGGTCGCCGAGGGGACGAACATCCCCCGCGTCGACCGCACGCACGACCTGACGTCGTCGATCACGCCCGAGAACAACCCGTGGTTGGGCAGGACCGGCAGCGACTGGCAGACCCGTCAGTCGCGCATCGGCTACGGCCAGACGTACACCGCCACCTCCGGCCGCCTCACGACGTTCGACGAGGGCGAGGGCACCACCGTGTTCCGCCCGAACAAGGGCGACGCCAACGGCGACACCGGGTGGTTCGCGTTCATCGACCAGGCGCCGTACTACGGCGGCGAGGGCTACGTGCCCTTCCGGGCGTCGAGTCTGGCCGCGGGCGACTGGACGATCGCGCAGCAGCGGAACCTTCCCACCTCCGCCCGCCACGGCACCGTGCTGCCGGTGACGGTCGCCGAGTACGAGCGGATCCTCGCGCGGTACCAGGCCGACCGCCTGATCAGCGCGGACGACCTGGCCGTCACGACGGAGCCGGGCGTGGCGCCGGTGCTTCCCGCGACCGTCGACGCGGTGCGCGGCCGGGGCACGGCATCCCCTCAGCAGCTCCCGAAGAGCGCCGTCGCCTGGGATGCCGTCGACCCGGCCTCGCTCACGGCCGGTGCGCGCGTGGTGGTCACCGGCCAGCTGGCCGACAACGGGTTCGTGCAGGCGGTCGTGACCGTCGCGGGTGGGCAGACGCCCACGCCGACGCCGACGCCGACGCCCGACCCGACCGCGTCGCCGACGGCGGAGCCGACCGCGTCGCCCCAGCCGACGACGACACCGAGCGCTTCGCCGCAGCCGACGACCGCGCCCTCCGGCACGCCGCAGCCGACGGCCTCCGCCTCGGCGACGACCCCGATCGCGAGCACGCCCGCGGTGACGGTGTCGAGCACGGTGATCGAGCGGGGCGGCACGTTCACCGTCACGGTGACCGGCTTGGCACCCGGTGAGCAGATCACCGCCGAGCTGCACAGCGATCCCCTGCGTATCACGGGGATCCCGGCGGCCGACGCGGCCGGCCGCGTCTCGTTCTCGGTGCGGGTTCCGTCCGATTTCGCCGCGGGGGCGCACACGCTGATCGTGCAGCGTGCCGACGGCAGCGTGATCGCGCGGCAGGGGGTCACGGTCG
>NZ_QAJB01000281.1:0-5889 GCF_003061325.1 Microbacterium sp. HMWF026 | reverse complement strand
CTGCCCTGGGTGGTCGGGCTGGGCCTGGCGGGCGTGATCGTGCTGGGCCTCGTGGGATGGGCGGCGGCGCGATGGTCGGTGCGTCCGCTCGACGAGGCGCTGCGTCGCCAGCGCGCCTTCGTCTCGGACGCGAGCCACGAGCTGCGCACTCCCCTCACGGCCCTGACCAGTCGCATCCAGATCGTGCAGCGTCGATTGAGCCGCGGCGAGCCGGGCGACGAACCGCTCGAACAGCTGCGCCGTGACGCGCAGGTGATGGACGACGTGCTCGCCGACATGCTGCTCACCGCCGAGGGGACGGCGGCACGCGGGACGGCGCGGGTGGACGAGAGCGTGCGCGCCGCCGTCGACGTCCTCTCCGCTCTGGCCGACGACGCGGGGGTCGCGCTGCATGCCAAGACGCTCGCCGCCGAGGTCGTCGCCGTGCCCGCGGTGACCGTGACGCGGATGTGCACGGCCCTGCTCGACAACGCGATCGGGCACTCCCCCGCGGGCGCGGCGGTCGACGTGTCGGCCGACGTCGAGGACGCGGACGTGGTGATCCGCGTCGAGGACCGGGGCGCGGGCATCGGCGCCGACGACCTGCCGCGCATCTTCGAGCGCTTCGCCCGGGGCGCGGAGTCGGGGCGCCGCCGGGGATTCGGGCTGGGGCTCGCCCTCGTGCGCGAGGCCGCGGGCCGCTACGGCGGCCGCGTCGAGGTGGAGCGCACCTCGGACGCCGGGACCGTGTTCGCGCTGCACATGCCGCGGGTGGACTGAGCCGGCGTCAGGGCCGTCGAGCCGGAGCGCGGACCGAGCCCGCTGACGGGTCGGGTCAGCCGGCCAGGGCGTCGTGGAACGCCGACACCTCGACACCCCCGGCGAAGCGCCGGGTGCGGCCGTGCTGCCACACGATTCCGGATGCCACGGGCGCCGATCCGACCACGTCGAGGTCGTCGATCCCGGCGACGGCGGCGATCGTCGCCCACGCGTCGGCGGTGGCGAGGTCGGACGCGACGACCGTCGCGCTCACCGGACCCGTGAGCGCCGTCCCCGTGCGGGGATCGATCAGATGCGCCCCTCGCTCGGCCGTGCCCGAGGTGGCCACGGCGGCGTCGACCACCTCGACCGTGGCGAGCAGGGCGCCCGCGCGGGTCGGGTGCGCCACCCCGACGCGCCAGACGTGGTCGCTGCCGCCCGCGGTGCGCAGCCGCATGTCGCCCCCGACGTTCACGCCGACCGCCTCGATCGCCCCCGCGGCGAGGACGCCGTCGAACGCCGTCGCCGCGGCATCCACCGACCAGCCCTTCACGTAGCCGGTGGGGTCGAACCATCCGCGCCAGTCGGCGTCGAAGCGACCGCCGCTGCGCGCGCGCAGCTCGCGGCACCTCGCCGCCACCTCGGCCACGCGGGGATCGGCGTCGTCGAGAGCGAGCAGTCCGTCGCGCAGGCGCGAGACGTCCGAGTCGTCGCGATACGTCGAGAACACGCGTTCGTCGTCCCGCAGCCGCTCGATGCACGCGGCGACGGCGTCGCCCACGTCGCCGCCGCGGCGCACGGCGGCGATGAGCGTGATCGAGGCGACCGTCCCCATGACCTCGGCCGTGACCGTGACGGCCGAGGTCACGAGCGGGCCTGGTCGAGGGCGGACTGCAGCGAGGTGCGGTACCCGGTGCTGGTGTAGGTGGCACCCGAGACCATGTCGACCTGCGCGCTCTGCGCCGTCATCGTCTGCTGCACCAGGATCGGCAGCGCGCGCGAGTTGATCTGCTGATCGCGCCCGCTCTCGGAGGGGTACTGCGGGACCTGCACGTCGGTGATGGTCCCGCCCGACACCGTGATGCGCACCTGGACGGGACCGTAGCGGGTGTTCGCCGCCTGGCCCGTCCAGGTCCCGTCGGCGAGGCCGCTCGACGACGAGGGCGTAGCGGCCGGCGCGGCCGACGCCGAGGACGAGGCTGCGGACGACGGAGCGGGCGAGGCGGATTCCGACGGGGTGCCCGTCGTCGGGGGCGCGACCGCAGCACCGCCCGCCGTCGGGGCGTCGGCGAGCGCACTCGCGGGTTCGGGCTCGAGCGAGGTGCGATAGCTGAACAGCAGCACGAGTCCGGTGACGGTGGCCATCAGGGCGTAGACGATTCTCTTCATCGGGTGCTCCTCAGACGGTGAAGGCTTCGAGGTGGATGCGCTCGGCGGGAACGCCGGCGCGGCGCAGGTCGGCGCGGACGGCGGCCATCCACGGGGGCGGACCGCACAGGAACACGTCGGTGTCGGCGGGGCGCGGGGTCACGTAACGGATGAGGTCGGGCCCCGTCCACTGCGCGTGCGAGAGCGGGAGCCACGGCGACGCGGTCCGCGCCCGCGGTCCGATGAGCGGGGCGTGGCGCAGGCCCCGCTCGCGCACGAGGCGGGTGATCGCGTCGGTACGCAGGGCGTCGGCCTCGGCGTGGTCGCGCACGAGCAGCGTCGCTTCCTCGGGCGCCCATTCGGCATCCTCGAGCACCGACACGAGGGGTGCGACCCCCGCCCCGGCCCCGATCATCAGCAGGTGTCCGCCGCGGCGCTCGTCGGCGGTCATCGTGCCGTAGGGCCCTTCGATCAGCACGCGCGTGCCGGGACGCAACGCGGCGAGGCGGTGCGTGCCGTCGCCCACGATGCGGGCCGAGATGACGAGCTCTCCCCCGGCGGGGTCGGCGGCGAGCGAGAACGGGTGCCCGCGGGTCCAGCCCGGCCCGTCGAGGAACCGCCACACGAAGAACTGTCCCCCGCGCGCGTGCAGCCTCTCGAGCCGTCGCCCGGTCATGCGGACCGCGACGCCGCTGCGCCCGTCGGGCACGACGTTGCTCACGCGGATGCCGTGCCGAAGCGATCTCGCCAGCGGCATCCCCAGCCGGAAGACGATCACCGCGGCCACGGTCGCGCCCCACATCGCCCACCAGTACGTGGTCGCCGCCGGCGAGGCGACGAAGTCCGCACCCGTCCACAGCATGTGCGGGATGGCGAGACCCACGCCCAGATAGCCGTAGAGGTGCAGCAGATGCCACGACTCGTAGCGCAGGCGGCTGCGGGCCCTGCGCACCGACGTGACGACCACCATGAGCAGCAGGCCGGTGCCCGCGGTCGCCAGCAGCATGCCGGGGTAGTCCCAGACGAACTCCCACGCCTGCACGATCGGATTCGCGCCCGCGTCGATCGCATAGCCGAGGACCTGCAGGACGATGTGAGCGGTGAACAGGGCGAAGGACCAGAACCCGACGATCCGATGCATGCGGGTGATGCCGTCGCGCCCGAACCCCCGCTCGAACAGCGGCACGCGCGCCATGAGCAGCACCTGATAGAAGAGCAGGTTCGCGGATGCCAGCCCCGCGGCGCGGCCGAGGGCGTTGAGCGTGTCCGCTCCCCCGGCCTGCAGCGCCTGCGCTTCACCGCCGGCGAGCCACACGGCCACGACGACCAGGCTCGTGGCCCAGATCACGACGATCGCGGCGAGGTTCCACAGGGGCCGGGTCGAGGTGACGCGGCGCGGCACGCGACGCGCGCCGCGGTGGACGAGCGGCGGTTCGGCGAGGGCGGGGGCTGCGGTCATGCGCTCAGCGTGCCCGCGCGCCCCCTAGACGACTCCAAGAAAAGGCGGTGCCGGGCCAACGCATAGCGAATGCCGAGGGGGATCGTGGGCGGCGCTGCCCCGCACCCGGGGCCCGCGCGACCGTCCCGGGTCAGTCGTCGAGGCCCACGAGGGCCGCGCTCCGCTCCCACAGCACCTTCGACACCGCCGGGTCGTCGGCCAGGCGGTTGGTCTTGGCGGGCTTGTTGTTGGCGTAGAAACCGCCCGGCTGCCAGTCGACGCCCGGCTTGCCCAGCGCGAGCCACGTCAGGCGCGCCCCGCCCACCGAGGTCGACGTCATGAGCTGCTGCGCAAGCGGACCGCCGTACAGGAACTTCCACGGCCCGTTGCTCGAGGAGCCGAAGTTCGAGGCGATCACACCGGGGTGGAAGGCGACCGCCGACAGCCCCTCGTCGCCGAACCGGCGGTGGAGCTCCTTGGTGAACAGGACGTTGGCGAGCTTGGCGTTGCCGTACGCCGCCGTCGAGGAGTACCGACGCTCGCCCTGCAGGTCGTCGAGATCGAACCGCGGGAAGAGCTTCGCCGCGGCGCTCGAGGTCTGAATGACCGAGGCCCCCGAGGCGAGCAGCCGCTCGCGCAGCAGGTTGGTGAGCAGGAACGGGGCGAGGTGGTTGACCTGGAAGGTCGTCTCGTACCCGTCCGCGGTCAGAGTGCGCTCGCCGAACACGCCGCCGGCGTTGTTGGCGAGCACGTCGATGCGCGGGTACTTCTCGAGCAGGGATGCCGCGAGCTCGCGCACCTGCGACAGGTCGCTGAAGTCGGCGACGAAGGAGTCCACCCCGAGGGTGCGCGCGACGCGCGCCGTCTTGTCGGGGTTGCGACCGACCACCACCACCTCTTCGCCCAGCTGGGCGAGCTGCTTCGCGGATGCGGCGCCGATGCCGTCGCTGGCGCCGGTGATGACGATGGTGCGGGTCATGGAAACCTCCAGGTCGAGTACCCCCACGCTAATCGCGGCGTCCGACACCGCGGCGGGGGTTGCCCCCGGCATCCCGGACTCCCCCGAACTCACAGGCCGCTCCCAGCCCCGCGGGACCAAAACGGGGCGGACCGACGTTCTCCTCTGTGACGGCCGCCACAGGTCGTCATGACGAGAGGACACCAACCGTGAGCACGGAGTACCGGAAGACGTCGCAGGCCCTCAGCCGCCTGACGGACCGCCAGTTCGCCGTCACGCAGGACGACGCGACCGAGCCGCCGTTCCGCAACGAGTACTGGGACAACCACGAGGACGGCATCTACGTCGACGTCGTGTCGGGGCAGCCCCTGTTCAGCTCGACCGACAAGTTCGAGAGCGGCTCGGGCTGGCCGAGCTTCACCAAGCCCATCGATGACGCCGCCGTCGTCGAGAAGAAGGACCGGACCCTGTGGATGACGCGCACCGAGGTGCGCTCGTCGGGCGCCGACAGCCACCTGGGTCACGTCTTCGACGACGGCCCCCGCCAGGCCGGCGGACTGAGATACTGCATGAACTCGGCCGCGCTGCGCTTCGTGCCGGTCGCCGACCTCGAGTCCGAGGGCTACGGCGCCTTCCTCGCGCTGTTCCGCGAGAGCCGGGCCTCATGAACCTCTTCTCCCTCTTCACCCGTGACCGCAAAAGGAGCGACACCATGACCAGCGGACCTTCCGACACCGGCGAGATCACCCGCCGTCCCGGCACCGAGACCGCCGTCCTCGCGGGCGGCTGCTTCTGGGGCGTCGAGGACCTCATCCGCCGCCAGCCCGGCGTGCTCGACACGCGCGTCGGCTACACCGGCGGTCAGAACGACCACGCGACGTACCGCAACCACCCCGGTCACGCCGAGGCCGTCGAGATCGTCTTCGACCCCACGCAGACCTCGTACCGCGACATCCTCGCGTTCTTCTTCCAGATCCACGACCCGTCGACGCTGAACCGTCAGGGCAACGACATCGGCACGAGCTACCGTTCGGCCATCTTCCCGCTCTCGCCCGAGCAGGAGAAGGTCGCGCGCGACACGATCGCCGACGTCGACGCCTCGGGCATCTGGCCCGCGAAGGTCGTCACCACGATCGAGGCCGAGGCTCCCTTCTGGGAGGCCGAGCCCGAGCACCAGGACTACCTGATCCGCATCCCCAACGGCTACACGTGCCACTTCGTGCGTCCGGGCTGGGTGCTGCCCAAGCGCGAGCAGGCCTCGGCGTAATTCCCTTCGGAGGGCCCGGATGCCACGGCATCCGGGCCCTCCGTCTCTGTCGAGCGTCCAGAACACGCCGTCCGTCGCCGATGCGACGCGGCGTGTCGTGGACGGTCGACGGACGGCGTG
>NZ_QAJB01000280.1:0-3965 GCF_003061325.1 Microbacterium sp. HMWF026 | reverse complement strand
CCGGGGTCGTACGCCGTGCGCATCGCCTCGAGCAGCACGACGCCCCGCGCGCGGGCGCGGGCGACCGCGGCATCCCAATCGTCGCCCGAAAGCACGGCGGGCTTCTCGACGAGCACCGGGATGCCGGCATCCACCGCCTCGTCGATCTGCGCGCGGTGCACGGAGTTGGGGCTGGCGAGATACACCGCGTCGACGTCGGCGGCGGCGAGCAGGGCGGTCAGGCCGACCGCGGCGCCCGGTGCGCCGATCTCGTCGGCGAAAGCACGGGCGCGGGCGAGGTCGCGCGAGGCGACACGCGTGATCTCGACCCCGTCGACGGCGGCGACCGCCTCGGCCAGGCGCGCGGAGATGGAGCTGGTGCCGACGATGCCGATACGGATCATGCCTCTATCTTGGCGACCCTTCTCACCAGGCGACTCGCGCTCACGGGTTCGGGAGTGCGTTTCGCGGCCCGGATAGGATCGCGGCACTCGCCACCCGAACCCGAGGCAGCATGACGACCACCCGAGCCCAGCGCCGTCGGCGCGCCTCCCAGCGCGTCCGCGCGCGCCGCACCCTGGTCGCGGCGCTGGCCGTGGCCCTCATTGCCGGAGCCGTGACGGCGTTCGCACTGACCCGCCCCGAGGCGCCGACGCCCGACGTCGACGTCGCGGCGCCCGCCACACCGAGCGCGACGCCGACACCCACGCCCACGCCCCTGACTCCGGCGCAGAAGCTGTTGGCCGGCTCGACCGACCCGCACGCGTGCGCGGTGTCGTTCGCGGGCGACGGCATCGCCCTCGACCCCCTGCTCGAGTCCGAGGGCTCCCGCTACCAGTCGCTGCCGATCCCGCACGCCGCGGGGCGCGTCTTCGCCGGGTGGTACGACACCGCCGCCGACGCCGGCGCCTTGACCACCGCCGCCCGGCTCAACGGCGCCGATCTCGTCTCGTGCACCGCGCGCGAGCGCGTGCTGCACGCGGGGTGGACGACCCCCGAGCGCAACGCGGCCGAGGATGCCGGCATCCCGATCCTCATGTACCACCAGTTCACGCAGAAGCCCGAGGGTGAGGACAACTGGCTGCGCGGCAATTACGTGTACGTGCCGGACTTCGATGCGCAGATGGCGCACATCCAGCAGGGGGCCTTCTACCTGCCGACCTGGGACGAGATCAGTGCCTTCATCGACGGCGCCCTCTTCCTCCCCAAGCATTCGGTCGTCATCACCGATGACGATGCCGACTCCACCTGGCTGCAGTGGGCCGCCCCGATCGTGGCGCAGCGTCAGCTGCTGACGACGTCCTTCGTCATCACCTCGGCCCGCACCGAGCCGACCCCGAATCCCTTCGTGCTGCAGCGATCGCACACCCACGACATGCACCGCGCGGGCCCGAACGGCAAGGGCCGGATGGTCAACGACGACGCCGCCACGATCGCCGCCGACCTCGAGCATTCGGCGCAGATCCTGGGGGCGAAAGAGGTCGTCGCCTACCCGTTCGGACACTACGACGAAAGGACGAAAGAGGGCGTTCGTCAGGCGGGATTCGAACTAGGACGTACCATTGAACCCGGATACGTGCGCATCGGCACCGACAAACTGGCGCTGCCCGTCATCCGCATCAACTACGGCACGACCGTCGACGAGCTCGCAGCGAAGATCGGGTGATTCGCCCCCGTCCTTCCGCGGATCGCAGATCGGTTCCCACCGGGCGCTGGGGTGAACACCCGCTAGCTCCCAGGTAACTGCTCCACAATCCCAATTCGAGCACGCGTCGGCCGGTCTACGCTGTGTATTTCTGGCTATCGACGAAAACGCGAGCATTTCATGGACCTTTCCGTCATCGTTCCGACCTTCAACGAAGGTCCGAACGTCGCCGAACTCGTCCGTCGGACGTCCGACGCGCTGACCGGTCGCGCGGTCGAGGTCATCTTCGTCGACGACTCCACCGACGACACCCCTGACGTCATCCGCGCCGTCGCCGCCTCCGCCGACATCCCCGTGCGCCTGATCCACCGCGACAACCCGGTCGGGGGTCTGGGCGGCGCCGTCGTCGAGGGGATCCGCGCGGCCGAGAGCAACCGCTGCGTCGTCATGGACGGCGACCTGCAGCACCCGCCCGAGGTCATCGCCGATCTGCTCGCCCGCGCCGAAGAGGGCGACGCCGACGTGGTCGTGGCATCCCGCTACATCGCCGGCGGCACCTCGGACGGCCTGGCCAATGCGGTGCGCACCGCCGTGTCGCGCGCGTCGACGCTGCTGACCAAGGCGATGTTCCCCAAGAAGCTGCACAACTGCTCCGACCCGATGACCGGGTTCTTCCTGGTGCACCGCGACTCCCTCGAGGTCGAGACGCTGCGTCCGCGCGGCTTCAAGATCCTGCTCGAGATCCTCGCCCGCAAGCAGATGCGCGTCGCCGAGGTGCCCTTCTCGTTCGCCCCCCGCTTCGCCGGCGAGTCCAAGGCCTCGTTCAGCCAGGGCATGCGCTTCCTCACGCAGCTGACCATGCTGCGCTTCGGCCGCATGTCCGCGTTCGCCCTCGTCGGCGGTCTCGGCGCCGTGGCCAACCTGCTCATCATGGGCGGGCTGCAGCTGCTCGGCGTGCAGTACCTGGTCGCCGCGGTCATCGCGAGCATCGTCACGATCGTGGCGAACTTCCTCGCGCTCGAGTACCTGGTCTTCGCCGACATGCGCGAAGAGTCCGGGCTCATGCGCCACCGGTTCATCAAATCGTTCACCTTCAACGGCATCGAGGCGATCGTGCGCATCCCCGTGATCTGGGTGCTCGTGAGCCAGGCGCACATGCCCAGCGTGATCGCCGCGGCTCTCACCCTCATCGCCGCGTTCGTGGTGCGCTTCGTGTTCCACGCGCTCGTGGTCTACGCCCCCAAGAAGAGCCGCGTCGGCCGCGCCGTCCGCGCCGTCGAGCCCCTCGAGGACGAAGTCACCGCCTGAGCCCGGGGCCCCGGCATCCAGCGCCCGTCCGGACGGGGCGGCGTAGGCTGGGACCATGTCCTCCGACGCAACGATCCGCATGTTCGGCGCCGACTGGTGCCGCGATTGCATCCGCACCAAGAAGCAGCTCGACGAGCTCGGCATCGACTACGAATACGTCGACCTCGTCGCCGACCCGGCCGCGGCCGACGTCGCGAAAGAGATCTCGGGTCGCACGAGCATCCCTGTCGTCGTCTACCCCGACTCGAGCCACCACGTCGAGCCCTCCAACGCCGACGTCGAGGCCAAGCTCCGCGAGCTCTCGCTGATCTGATCGGGTCCCCGTGACCCTCGCCGCCGCGTGGCCCGTCCGGCGGTCCCTCACCGCCGAGGCCGGCACAGCCCTGCCTCCGTTCGTCGACCATCACGTGCACCTGCACCTGATCGACGCGTCGTCGTTCGCGCGGCGCGGGATCGCCGCGGTGGTCGACCTCGGCGGTGATCCCGTTGACCTCGCGCGGCGGGGCGACGGCATCCCTCGTGTGCGATACGCGGGCGCCTTTCTGACCGTGCCCGGCGGGTATCCGCAGGGTCGGTCGTGGGCGCCCGCGTCCATCGTGTGCGAGGTGACCGACGCTTCGTCGCACCCGGGAGTACCCGGAGGGGCGCGCACGGCGGTGGACGCCCAAGCGGATGCCGGGGCCGCGGTCATCAAGGTCGCCCTGCACGCCGACGCGGGACCCGTGCCCGACGACCCGACCCTCGCGGCCATCGTCGCCGCCGCCCGCGCCCGCGGGCTCGCCGCGGTCGCGCACGCGCAGGGCCCCGGTCAGGTGGAACGCGCGATCGACGCCGGGGTCGACGTGCTCGCGCACACCCCCGCGGACGCCCCGCTGTCACGGCGCGCGCTCGCTCGCGCCGTGGCCGCGGGCCAGGCGTGGATCTCGACGCTCGACATCCACCGCGGCGCCGCTCGCGAGCGCGCCATCGCCAACCTGCGGGCCTTCGCGGCGCGCGGGGGGCGCGTGCTCTACGGCACCGACCTCGGCAACGG
>NZ_QAJB01000279.1:0-4576 GCF_003061325.1 Microbacterium sp. HMWF026 | reverse complement strand
CGAGAAGACGATCCAGCCGACGAACAACCACAGCGGCAGGACGAAGGCCGCCGGGAACAACCAGCGGAGGAACACTCGGCGCAGCACCATGGGCCGATGCTACGGCCCGTCGATGTGCGGCTCCTTTGAGAAGGCCATGACCTGGACGTCCGGCATCCATGGGCGAGAATGGAAGTCCGACCGAGAGGACCCCCCATGATCGAACTGCGTACGCCGGCCGAGATCGACGCGATGCGCCCCGCGGGCCGCTTCGTCGCGGAGGTGCTCGCCACGCTGCGCGACGAGACCAAGGTGGGCACCAACCTGTTGCACCTCGACCGCCGCGCCCACGACATGATCCGCAAGGCCGGCGCGGAGTCCTGCTACATCGACTACCACCCCTCGTTCGGCGCGAGCCCGTTCGGCAAGGTGCTGTGCACCTCGATCAACGACGCCGTGCTGCACGGGCTCCCCCACGACTACGTGCTGCGCGACGGTGACCTCGTCTCTCTCGATTTCGCCGCGTCGGTGGACGGATGGGTCGCCGATTCGGCGGTGTCGTTCGTCGTCGGCACGCCCCGCGACGAGGACCTCGCCCTCATCGACACCACGCAGCGCGCCCTCGCCGCCGCGATCGACGCCGCCACCGTCGGGCACAAGATCGGCGACATCTCGGCCGCCGTCGCCGCCGTCGCGCACGCCGAGGGGCTGAGCATCAACACCGACTTCGGCGGTCACGGTGTGGGGCGCACCATGCACGGCGATCCGCACGTCGCCAACGACGGCAAGGCCGGCCGCGGCTACCCGCTGCGCGCGGGCCTGGTGGTCGCGCTCGAGCCCTGGTTCCTGCAGACCACCGACGAACTGGTCACCGACCCGGACGGCTGGACGCTGCGCAGCGCCGACGGCTCGCGCGGAGCCCACTCCGAGCACACCGTGGCGATCACCGCCGAGGGACCGATCGTGCTCACGGATCGGTCGTTCCTCGGCGTCGACTGACGGTCCGGATGACGGATGCCGCGGCCCCTCGGGTCGCGGCATCCGTCGTTCGCGGGGGTGGAGCACCGCCCGCGTGACGACAGCGGACGCGTCAGTCGGCGAGCAGATCGGGGCGGCGCAGACGCGTGCGCTCGATCTGCTGCTCGCGGCGCCAGGACGCGACGGCCCCGTGGTTGCCGCTGAGCAGGATCGGCGGGACCTCGCGCTCGCGCCAGACGGCGGGCTTGGTGAACGAGGGGTATTCGAGGAGGCCGTCTTCGTGGGACTCCTCGACAAGGCTCTCGGGATTGCCGACGACCCCGGGGACGAGACGGCCGATGGCTTCGACCATGGCCATGACGGCCACCTCGCCGCCGTTCAGCACGTAGTCGCCGAGCGAGAGCAGGCGGACGTCGCCGAGCTCGGCGGCGTAGTCAAACACGCGCTCGTCGATGCCCTCGTATCGGCCGCACCCGAACACGAGGTGCGGAGCGGCCGAGAGCTCACGGGCGATCGACTGGGTGAAGCGCTCCCCCGCCGGGGACGGGAAGACGATGACGGGCCGCTCGACGGCACCGCCGACGATGTCGTCGAGAGCTTCACCCCACGGCTCGGGCTTCATCACCATGCCGGCGCCGCCGCCGTAGGGGGTGTCGTCGACCGTGCGATGCCGGTCGTGCGTGTAGTCGCGCAGATCGTGGACGGCGACGTCGAGCAGACCGCTCTGACGGGCCTTACCCAGCAGCGAGACCTCGAGCGCGTCGAAGATCGTCGGGAAGATCGACACGACGTCGATGCGCACGTCAGTCCTCGCGGTCGTCGGCGGAGACGGGTGTCGCGTCGCCCGCTTCGGCGTCGTCGCCGGCGGCGTTACCGGCGTCGGGTGCCGGCTCGTCGTCGGGCTCGGACGGCAGGTCTTCGAAGAGCCCCGTCGGGGGCGTGACCACCACGCGTCCGGCCGCGATGTCGACCTCGGGGACGATGGCGCTGACGAAGGGGACGAGTACCTCGCGGTCGTCGCCCGTGGGCTTGACGATGAGCAGGTCCTGCGCCGGGAAGTGGTCGACCCGTGCGACACGCCCGATGACGGCGCCGTCACGGACGACGTCGAGACCGACGAGCTGGTGGTCGTACCAGGCGTCGTCTTCGGCGGGGGCCGCCTCGGTGTCCTGGTCGATCCACAGGATCGCCTTGACGAGTTCTTCGGCCGCGGTGCGGTCGTCGACGCCCTCGAAGAAGACCACGGGGTGGGAGTTCATCCACCGGAACTCGCGGACGGTCAGGTCGCGTCCGTGCCAGGGCGAGGACTCGGGGACCTGGAGGGTGAACGTGCTCCCGGGCACGAAACGGCCGTCGGGATCGTCGGTGTACAGCTCGAGCTTGAAAGCGCCCTTCAGGCCGTGGGCCTTGACGAGGCGCCCGACACGGAGCTGGGTCTTGGCGGGCTGGGCGCCCGCGTTGTCAGCGGTCGCCATCAGTCGTCGGCGACGTCGACGCGCACGCGGCGGCCGTCGGCGAGAGCGGAGATGAGCGTACGCAGTGCCTTGGCGGTTCGTCCACCGCGCCCGATCACGCGACCCCGGTCATCGGGGTGCACGCGCACCTCCAGCACGTCTCCGCGGGGAGAGGAGCTGGCACGGATGGACACGTCGTCGGGGTGATCGACGATCCCCTTGACGACGTGCTCGAGCGCGGTGGACAACACGGGGATTACTCGGCCGAGGTCTCGACGGCGTCCTCAGCGGGCGCCTCGGCGGGAGCGTCGGCCTTCTTCTCGGCCTTCGGCTTGACGACCGACTTCTTCGAGGCGTCGGCCTCGAAGGCGGCCTTGGGCTCGCGGACCTTGACGGTCGACACGGCGTCCTTGTCGCCCTTGAACTTGCCCCAGTCGCCCGTCAGCTTGAGGATGGCGGCGACCTGCTCGGTGGGCTGGGCGCCGACCGACAGCCAGTACTGGGCGCGCTCCGAGTCGACCTCGATGAACGAGGGCTCCTCGGTCGGGTGGTACTTGCCGATCTCTTCGATGACACGACCGTCGCGCTTGGTGCGCGAGTCGGCGACGACGATGCGGTAGTAGGGCGCGCGGATCTTTCCGAGGCGCTTGAGACGGATCTTGACAGCCACGATGACTCCTGATGATGAAGATGAACGAACCGGTCGCCTGGAGCGTGGGGTGCACACCCGGCGGAAGCTCAAAAGAGTGGACCGACACTGGATAGAGGGTCGAGTGGCGGGTCCAGCCCTCTATTCTGCCAGAACTCCGAGGCCCGACGTGACAGCGACGGCGAAACGACACGGACCGTCGCGCAGCGTAGCGGAGCGGCCCCCGCGAAAGGCTCCGTGTCAGACTGAGCCGCATGAGGCTGCCGTTCGCTCCGTCGACGCGTTCGTCCGTGGGTCTGGAGTGGGAGCTCATGCTCGCCGACCGCGAGACCGGTGATCTCGTGCCGCGCGCGCCCGAGATCCTCGACGAGGTCGAGGACGCGACCGCCCTCGAGCGTTTCACCGTCACGGGCGAGCTGCTCACCAACACCGTCGAGGTGACGAGCGGCGTCGGACACACGGTCGCCGAGGCCGTCGACGACATCGGCGACGCCATCTGCGCGCTGCGCGAGCAGACCGAGCCGCGCGGCCTCGAACTGCTGTGCGCCGGAAGCCACCCCTTCGCGCAGTGGTACGACCAGCAGGTCACCGACAAGACCCGCTACCACACGCTCATCGAGCGCACCCAGTGGTGGGGGCGCAACATGATGATCTGGGGCATCCACGTGCACGTCGGCGTCGACGACGTCGAGAAGGTGATGCCCATCGTCAACGCGCTGACGGTGTTCCTGCCCCACCTGCAGGCGCTGTCGGCATCCAGTCCGTTCTGGGCCGGAGACCGCACCGGGTACATGTCCAACCGCGCCCTGGTGTTCCAGCAGCTGCCGACGGCGGGCCTGCCCTGGCAGTTCGAGACCTGGGACGGCTTCGAGCGCTACCTCGACGACATGGTCCGCACCGGTGTGATGGCGGATGCCAGCGAGGTGCGCTGGGACATCCGTCCGGCGCCCAAGTGGGGGACGGTCGAGATCCGCGCGTGCGACGGCATGTCGACGCTTCCCGAGCTCGCCGCCGTCGCGGCCCTCGCGCAGACGCTCGTCGAGCACTTCTCGCGGCTTCTGGACGAGGGTCGGCCGCTCCCCGGCATCCCGCCCTGGTATGCCCGCGAGAACAAGTGGCGGGCCGCACGCTACGGCCTCGATGCGCGAGTGATCGTGGATCGCGAGGGCACGCAGCGCCCCGTGGTCGAGCACCTGCGCGAGACGATGGAAGAACTCGCCGGCGTCGCCGTCGAGCTCAAGTGCGCGCGCGAGTTCGCCAGCCTCGAGACGATCCTGGCCACGGGCGGGAGCTCGGCGCGGCAGATCGCGATCGCCGACGCGGCCGACGGCGACCTGCGCGAGGTGGTGCAGCACCTGATCCGCGAGTTCCGCGGCGGTCCGACGCTGCGCGAGCACCTCGCAGCCCTCCGGGCCTGAGCCGTCCGTTCCGCGCCCGCTCATAGGCGGGCCTGCCTAGGATCGCGTCATGACGATCGGACGGCGCGGGTGGCCGCTCTTGCTCACGGCTGCGGTGG
>NZ_QAJB01000002.1:0-3892 GCF_003061325.1 Microbacterium sp. HMWF026 | reverse complement strand
CGCTGTTCCTCGGCGAGCACGAACGACGCGGCGAGCTGCTCGGCGGCCAGGCTGGCGTAGAGGCCGCCCTCGGCGAGCAGTTCGGCGTGGGTACCCGATTCGACGATGCGGCCGGCATCCACCACATGAATGCGATCGGCGCCGATCACCGTCGACAGCCGGTGGGCGATCGACAGCGTGGTGCGCCCGTGCGAGGCGGTCTCGAGGGCCTCTTGCACGATGCGTTCCGACACGGTGTCGAGCGCGCTCGTGGCCTCGTCGAGCAGCAGGACGGGCGGGTCCTTCAGCAGCACGCGGGCGATCGCGATGCGCTGCTTCTCGCCGCCCGACAGGCGGTAACCGCGTTCGCCGACCACCGTGTCGTAGCCGTCCTCGAAGCCGGCGATGACGTGGTGGATGTTGGCCGCCCGACACGCCGCTTCGATCTCGTCGTCGGTCGCGTCGGGACGGGCGTAGCGGAGGTTCTCGCGGACGGTGGCGTGGAACAGGTACGTCTCTTGGGAGACGATGCCGATCTCGTCGATGATCGACGCCTGCTCGAGGGAGCGCACGTCGGCGCCCGAGAACATCACCGACCCGCCGCTCGCCTCGTACATGCGCGGCGTCAGGTACAGGATGGTCGTCTTTCCTGCGCCGGACGGCCCGACGAACGCGACGTGCTGACCGGGCTCGACGGCGAAGGACACCCCGTCGAGGGTCGGCCGCGCCTGCGCCGGGGCATCGGGATAACGGAACCGCACGTCGCGGAACTCGATGCGCCCGAGCGGCCCGGGTGCCGACGCCACCGGGATCGCATCGGGCGCGTCGACGATCGCGGGACGCAGGTCGACGTACTCGAAGATGCGCGCGAACAGCGCCGACGACGTCTGCACGTCCAGAGCGACGCGCATCAGACCCATGAGGGGCATGAGCAGGCGCGCCTGGACGGTCGTGAAGGCGACGATCGTCCCCGCGGTGATCGCCCCCGCTCCCCCGCCGATCAGATACCCCGACACCAGGTAGATGACCGCCGGCACGCTCGACATGATGACCTGCACCACGGCGAAGAAGCCCTGGCCGCTCATCGCTCGCCGCACCTGCAGCCGCACCTGGTTGTCGTTCTCGGCGTCGAAGCGGGCGGACTCGGTGCGCTGTCGGTTGAACGATTTCGAGAGCAGGATGCCGGAGACGCTCAGCGTCTCTTGCGTGATCGCCGACAGCTCCGACAGCGACTCCTGCGTCTCTCCGGCGATGCGCGCACGCACCTGCCCCACGCGACGCTGCACGAAGATGAGGAACGGCATGAGCGCGACCGCGATCAGGGTCAAGCGCCAGTCGATCAGGATCATCGCCACGAGCGACGCGAGCACGGTCACGGCGTTGCCGAGGATGCTGGTGACGGTGTTGGTGAGAACGCCCGACACCCCGCCGACGTCGTTCTGCAGGCGGGATTGGATGACGCCGGTCTTGGTGCGCGTGAAGAAGCCGAGCTCCATCGCCTGGAGGTGCTCGAAGAGCCGGGTGCGCAGGTCTCCGGTGACCCGGTTGCCGACGGTCGCGGTGAGCCACGTCTGCCCGACGTTCAGACCCGCCGACATTAGGAACAGTCCGATCATCACGCTCACCAGCACGGCGAGCAGCCGCAGGTCGGGGCTCGAGCCGTCGATCGGGAAGAGCGCGTCGTCGAAGATGCGCTGCACGAGAAGGGGAGGGATGACGGCGACCGCCGCCCCGACGACCACCAGCAGCGCCGTGAACGCGATCCGCCAACGGTAGGGCCGGAACAGCTCGACGACCCGATGCCAGAGGTTCGGCACGCGCGGCGCCTGCGCATTGCGCCGACGCTGCATGTCGGCATCCACTCCGCGGAACATGCTTCCGCCGCCTCCGTGCATGCTCATGCGGGCCAGCCTACGTCCGCCCACCGACACCGGCTCGGGGGCGGGCAGTGTCGGAGGTGCCCGCTAGGCTCGCAGCGCCCGCCGAGGACTTCTCCTCGACGGTGGAATAGCACGGGAACACCCGCCGTTGTCTTCCTCGCAGTCGCCTCCGCGGCACCACCGAAGCCCCCCGCACGAACAGGACCTCGTCATGGCCGCCACCGGCACCATCCCCGTCTCCCGATCCCGCGCCGACACGTCGTCCGCGGCGACGCCGCCCCGTCCGGGCCCCGTCATCGCCCTGCTCGTGGTCGCGGCTTTCGTCGTCATCCTCAACGAGACGACGATGTCGGTCGCGCTCCCGGCGATCATGGCCGACTTCGGCGTGAGCGCCGCCACCGGTCAGTGGCTCACCTCGGCGTTCCTGCTGACGATGGCGGTCGTCATCCCGCTCACCGGCTTCCTGCTCGAACGGTTCCCGATCCGTGCGGTCTTCTTCGCCGCGATGGGCGTCTTCGCGCTGGGTACCCTGATCGCCGCGGTCGCGCCGGCGTTCGGCATCCTGCTGACCGGCCGCATCATTCAGGCGATGGGCACGGGCGTCATGATGCCGCTGCTGTTCACCACGGTGCTCAACCTGGTCCCGGCCAACAAGCGCGGGCGTGTGATGGGCGTCGTGACCATCGTGATCGCCGTCGCCCCCGCCGTGGGCCCCACGGTCTCGGGCCTGATCCTGTCGGCTCTCACCTGGCACGCCATCTTCTGGCTGATCCTGCCCATCGCCCTGGTGGCGATCGCTCTCGGTGCGCGCTGGGTGCGCAACGTCACCCAGACCCGCCCCGACGCGCGGTTCGACAAGCTCTCGGTCGTCCTCTCGGCGCTCGGCTTCGGCGGTCTGGTCTTCGGCCTCAGCGCGATCGGCGAGTCCGCCTCGGGGCACGCCTCGGTTCCGGTGTGGATCCCCCTCGCGGTCGGCGTCGTCTTCGTGACGGTCTTCGTGATCAGACAGCTGCGTCTGCAGCGCGCGGACGCGGCACTGCTCGACCTGCGGGTCTTTCGCAGCCCGTCGTTCCGTCTTGCCGTCCCGCTGGTGGCGATCGTGATGGCGGCGCTGTTCGGCTCGCTGATCCTGCTGCCGATCTTCCTGCAGCAGGCACTGGGGCTCAGCAGCCTCACGGTGGGGCTCATGCTGCTGCCGGGTGGCGTGCTGATGGGCGTCATGGCCCCGATCGTGGGACGACTGTTCGACCGCTTCGGCCCGACGCCCCTCGTCATCCCGGGCATGCTCATCGCCGCCGCCGTGCTGTGGACGATGGCGCTGACCTTCGGCCAGGGCACGCCCATCTGGTGGATCGTGACGGTCTACCTGGCGCTCAACCTCGGGCTGGGTCTCGTCTTCACTCCGCTCATGACCTCGGCGCTGGGTTCACTGCCCCGCCGCCTGTACTCGCACGGCAGCGCGGTCGTCGGCACCGCCCAGCAGGTCGCCGGAGCTGCGGGCACCGCCGGTTTCGTGGCGATCATGACGGTCTTCTCGAGCTCCGCCCTCGCCGAGGGCGCCGACCAGGCCAGTGCCATCGCCTCGGGCGTGCACGTCTCGTTCCTCGTCGGCGCGATCATCGCGACCGCGGCGGTCGTGCTCTCGTGCTTCGTGCGCAAGCCGGCCGAGAACGAAGAGAACGACGCGCCCGTCGTCGCCCACTGACGCGGCGCCGGGGCGGCGCGGCCGTCCCGGCTCCGCCGCCGGCGGACCGACGAGAGTCGACCCGTCAGAGAGAGCAGGAACCGCCGCCGCAGCACTGCGAGGCGGGGCGCGTGTCGTCGTCGGTGTCGACAACGGGAGCGTTCAGCAGGGTGATGAGAGGCCGGGCCGCGCTCGCGGTGTCGGTCGTGGGTTCTCCGGACATGCGCTCCATGCTACGCCTGCGCGCGCGGGTGGGCTCCGGAGCAGCACGGGGTCGCCGCAGAAGCCCGCGCTAACCCCGTGGCCCGGCATCCGCAACCCCCGCCCACCCGCCGCGGCGGGTTCCTAG
>NZ_QAJB01000028.1:0-2982 GCF_003061325.1 Microbacterium sp. HMWF026 | reverse complement strand
TCGCGTGGTGGCGCAGCGGGCGCTGGCCGGCGAGGAATGAGCGCTCAGGCTCTCGCCGGGTGCGCCGCCCGTGCCACGTTGTGCAGCACGAGGTACGCGAGGGCGAGGATCGGCAGGAACGTCATGGTGACCCCGCTGTAGCCTGTCCGGATGCACGACGATGCGGCAGACGACTCGCGCCCGCTCGAGCGGCGCGGACTCGAGAAGTGGGTTCGCGAAGAAAGCTTTTGGAAAGACATCACTACTCGGACCATTGCCGGGTTGATAACCGTCTTCACGGTGTGGGTAGTGGGCGTACTCACGGGTGTCTTCAATAGCGAGGGCGCGCTTGAAGGACTCATGCGGCTCGTGGAGCTCGCAGTCATCGCATCGGGCTTGACGATCGTCATCCTGGGCTCTCGTCTCGCCACGAAGGGGCGACCGATCCATTCGCGCGGCAAACAGAGTGACCGTTCCCCTGCGTCACTATGGGTGCCTATCGCGTTTGTAGGTCTCACGACACTAGTTGTCATCGTCGACTTCGCTTCGCGGTTTCTCGGCCACCCGATCTTGTGACGGTGGCCGGCGGTATTCGCCCACCACGTCAGCGCCGGCACTGGCACCGGCGTCCGCTCGCGTTGCGCGATGTAATCGGCGCGGTTGCCCATATCCCGGCGCGTCGCGTGGTGGCGCAGCGGGCGCTGGCCGGCGAGGACTGAGCGCTCAGGCTCTCGCCGGGTGCGCCGCCCGTGCCACGTTGTGGAGCACGAACAAGGCGAGGGCGAGGATCGGCAGGATGCCCATCAGCAGCGTCATCGCGACGCCGCTGTCATTCGGGATCGTCATGAAGCCCGAGACGACCGTCACGGCGGCGCCAACGAGCGCGACGACGAACGCCGTCCATCGCACGGCGCGCGACCGGACGAACGCGGCGATCACGAGCAGGACCGTCAGCGCCGCCAGCGTGAGGCCCGCGTAGAGCAGGGTCGGATTGCCGAGCCCGAAGATCACCAGCGCGAAGGCCATCGCGGCGAAGACCGGTGCCGTGAAGATCGTGAAGATGCGGGCCCGGCGGGCGAGCTTCTCGGGCGGCACCGGCGACGGCGTGCGCGGAGTCATGGCATCCCCCTCCCTGAAGGCAGAGCGGCCAGGTTACCCGGGCGCTCACATCGCCGGAAGGCCTCACCCCCGCCGCGTGAGCGCCGGAACCAGCACCGGCGTCCGCTCGCGGTACGCGACGTAATCCGCGCGGTCGCCCCACTTCTCGTCGGCGCGCTTTTCGAGCAGCGGGATGCCGCTGACCCGCGTGAGCAGCAGGATCACGAACACCGGCGACAGCACGGCCACCCACTGCCACCCCTGCAGCACCGGCACGGCGACGACGAACACGCCCACCCAGATGAGGATCTCGCCGAAGTAGTTGGGGTGGCGCGACCGCGACCACAGGCCTGTGCGGATGAACTCACCCTTGTTCGCGGGGTCGGCGCGGAACGCCTGCTTCTGCAGGTCGGCGACCACCTCGATGACCATGCCCAGCAGCCAGATCACGATGCCCACGACGGCGAAGGCGTCCAGGGGCGTGCGGGCGTCGGCATCCGCGCTCATCGCGATCCACGCGGCCGATGCGGTCAGCGACACCCAGACGCCCTGGATCGCCCACACCTGCAGGAACCGCAGCGGCTTGGTCTTGATCTCGTCGAATCGTCCGTCCGATCCCGAGCGGTGTACGCGCGCGAAGAGGAACGAGCCCAGCCGCGCCGCCCACACGATCACCATCGCCGCCAGGATCCAACCGCGCGCATCCTGCGCCGGTACCAGCAGCACCACCGCGAGCGACACCGCGATGAAGGTCAGGCTGCCGGTCAGGTCGAAGAACCGCTCGGTCCGCAGAAGCACCGCGGGGATGTACGCCGCGAACTGGATCACGAACGCCGCCGCCACCGCCAGGACGAACAGGGGGATGCCGCCCACCTGCGCCCCGCGGAATCCGCCTGCCGCGGCGAGCCCCGCGCCGATCAGCACGGCCACGATCACCACGACGACCGCCGCGCGGTTCTGCTTCGCGGCGGAGCCAGTGGCGGGGGGAACGGGTGCGGTCATGATGCGGCTCCTCGGTACAGGGTCTCGATGGTGTCGGCGGCGCGGGTGAGCACCTCGCGGCGCTTGATCTTCATGGTCGGGGTGACGAGGTCGCGGTCGTCCAGGTCGGCGAGCACGAGCGTGAACCGGCGCACCTGCTCGCTGCGCGCGACCAGGGTGTTCGCCTCGTCGACGACGCGCTGCAGGCGCGCGACGAGCCGCGGCTCGTCCACCGGGCGCAGGCTCGCGGGCGTCCGCACGTCGAGCTCGACTCCGGTGGATGCCGCCCACCCGGCGGCCTGCTCGGCATCCAGGATCAGAAGGGCCGACAGGTACGGACGGTCGTCGCCGACCACGACGGCGTGCTGCACGAGCGGGTCGGCCTCGACGGCGCCCTCCCAGCGGGCGGGCACGACGGTCTTGCCGTTCGAGGTCGTGACCACGTCCTTCAGGCGCCCCTCGAGCACGAGTCGGCCGCCCTCGTCGAGGCGGCCCAGGTCTCCGGTGCGGAAGAACCCGTCGACGAACGCGTCGTCGTCGTGGCGGTCATCGCGGTAGCCGGCGAAGACGCCGACGCCCTTGGCCAGCACCTCGCCCTGGTCGCTGATGCGCACGGTCGAGCCGGGGAGCGGCAGGCCCACCGTGCCCGACACGATGCGTCCGGGCAGGTTGCCGGTCAGCGGCGCGGTCGTCTCGGTCAGCCCGTATCCCTCGATCACGGGCACGCCCAGGCCGCGGAAGAACAGCGACAGCTCGCCGTCGAGGGTCGCCCCGCCCGACAGCATGTAGTCGACGCGACCGCCCATGACGGCGCGCAGGCGACGGTAGAACAGGGCGTCGAACAGCGCGTGGCGCACCCGATGACCGAACGGTACGCGGGGCGGGGTGCCGGCATCCCGCCGCTCCGCCACCCGACCGGCGGTG
>NZ_QAJB01000278.1:20464-24402 GCF_003061325.1 Microbacterium sp. HMWF026 | reverse complement strand
ACCCACCACGTCCCCCGCCGCTCCCGCCGACGCGAAGAACCCGCCGCCGTCGCCGGCCGAGCTGGCCGCCCTGGTGGAGCGCGCGCGCCGGTTCTCGGCGGCCGTGGGCCGCGAGGACCTCGCCGAGAAGCTGGGCAACACCCGGTCGCGCCTGCAGGACCCGCACGTGCGGGTCGTCATCGTCGGTCAGTTCAAGCAGGGCAAGAGCAAGCTGGTCAACGCCCTCATCAACGCTCCCGCGTGCGCCGTCGACGACGACATCGCCACGTCGGTCCCCACCTCGGTCGGTTACGCCGAAGAGCCCTCCGCCACGGTGCTGGTGCGCCGCGAGAGCGGAGAGGCTCATGAGATCCGCCGCGTCGACATCCCCTTCGAGCGCCTCTCGGACTACGTCACCGCCCGCGCGGACGACGAGCAGGAGGGCGACGTCGTCGGCGCCGAGGTGCTGCTTCCCCGAGAGATCCTCAAGGGGGGCCTGCGCATCGTCGACTCGCCCGGCGTCGGTGGACTCGAATCCACCCGGTCGCTCGCGACGCTCGCGGCCCTGACGACCGCGCACGCGGTGCTGCTCGTCTCGGACGCCTCGCAGGAGTACACCGAGCCCGAGATCCAGTTCCTGCGCCACGCGATGCGCATCTCGCCGAACGTCGCCGCGGTGCTGTCCAAGACCGACCTGTACCCGCAGTGGCGCGACATCCAGCGCGTCGACGAGAAGCACCTGAACGAACTGGGCGTCGACATCGACGACGTGCCCGTGTTCGCCGTCTCGAGCGACCTGCGCCTGCTCGCCGCCGAGCAGCAGGATCGCGAACTCAACGACGAGTCCGGGTTCCCCGAGCTCGTCGCGCACCTGCGCCGCGATGTGCTGGGCAAGGCCGAGGAGATCAACCGCAAGGGCGCGGTGCACGACCTCATGACGGTGGCCGATCAGCTCTCGCTGACCGTCAAGACCGAGCTGAACGCCCTCGAGCACCCCGAGGACACCCCGGGCATGATCGCGCGACTCGAGGATGCCAAGGCCAAGGCCGACGACTTCCGCAGCCGCACGAGCCGGTGGCAGGTGACGCTGTCCGACGGCATCGCCGACCTCATCTCGGACACCGAGCACGACCTGCGCGACCGCCTGCGCAAGGTGCAGCGCGAGGGCGAGGCCGCGATCGACGAGGGCGACCCGGGCCCCATCTGGGACCAGATCGCCGAGTGGGTCGACCAGCGCGTGAACGCCGCCGTGTCCGAGACGTTCGTCTGGACGAACGAGCGCTCGCAGTGGCTCGCCGAGCAGGTGGCCGACGAGTTCCGCATGGGCGAGGAGTCCATCCCGCTGATCGACGTCGCCGGCACCGACGGCCTGCTCGACCCGGTCGAGGAGCTGCAGCACCTCGACGACGGCAAGATGGGCGCGGCCGAGAAGATCTACATCGGCGTCCGCGGCTCGTACGGCGGTGTGCTGATGGTGGGTCTGGCGACCAGCATCGTCGGGCTCTCGCTGATCAACCCGCTGTCGCTCCTCGCCGGTGTGCTGGTGGGGCGCCGCGCGTTCCGCGAGGACATGTCCTCGCGTCTGCTGCGCCGTCAGAACGAGGCGAAGAACTTGCTGCGCCGCCACATCGAGGACACCGTCTTCCAGGTGGGCAAGCAGCTCAAGGACCGTCTGCGCATCGTGCAGCGCACGGCGCGCGACCACTTCGGCTCGATCGCCGACGAGCTGCACCGCTCGCTCAGCGACTCGGTCCTCGTGGCCAAGCAGGCCGCGGCGAGCTACACCGCCGACCGCGACAAGCGCATTCAGCAGCTGCACGCGCAGCTGCGCGACATCGAGGCGCTGCGCGGCCGCATCCCCGCCGCCGAGCTCTCGTCGGGCCGCCCCGCGCGCGCGGCGGTCACCCGATGAGCGCGGGTCTTCCCGAGGTCGCCCGCATCGTCGATGACGCCCTGGGCGTGTACGCCGACGACGCGGCCGCCGTCGAGGTGCTCGAGTCGTTCCGCGCGCGCTTGCGCGAGCCCCTGCGGCTCGCCGTGGCCGGCATCGTCAAGGCGGGCAAGTCGACGCTGCTGAACGCCCTGATCGGCGAACGCATCGCCCCCACCGACGCGGGGGAGTGCACCCGCACGATCACCTGGTACCGCTACGGCTCGACCGCCCGCGTCGACCTGCGCCTGCACGACGGGCGGCGCATCTCGCGCCCCGTCCGCCGTGACGAGGGGCGCCTGGTGCTCGACATGGGCGGCTACACCGCCGAAGAGGTGGCGTGGATCGACGTCGCGTGGCCGAGCGAGAGCCTGCGTTCCACCGTGCTCATCGACACGCCCGGCATCGCCTCGCTGACAGTCGAGAACTCCGCCCGGTCGACGGACTTCTTCATCCCGAAGGACACCCCCACGGCCGCGGATGCCATCATCTACCTGCTGCGTCACGTGCACGCCGAGGACCTCAAGTTCCTCGAGGCTTTCCGCGACACGGCCGCGGGCGAGTCGCAGACGGTCAACGCCCTCGCGGCGCTCTCGCGCGCCGACGAGATCGGCTCGGGCCGGATCGACTCGTTGCTGTCGGCCGCGAAGATCGCCGACCGCTACCGCCGCGACGGAGAGCTGCGCTCGCTCGCGCTCGACGTCGTCCCGGTGGCGGGTCTGCTCGCCGAGGGCGGGCGGACCCTGCGCGAGAGCGAGTTCATCGCCCTGCGCCACATCGCGATGATGGACCGCGCCGCGCGCGACCGTCTGATGCTCACGGTCGACCGCTTCACCCGCGCCAGCGACGACACCGCCCTCAGCGTCGACGTCCGGCGGGCCCTGCTGCGCCGCTTCGGCCTGTTCGGCGTGCGCCTGGCCGCAGCCCTCATCCGCGGCGGGGCGAACACCTCGTCGGCGTTGTCGGACCGCCTCGTGCAGCAGAGCGGCCTGGTCGAGGTGCAGCGCTTCGTCGAGGACCAGTTCCGCGGCCGTGCCTTCGCGCTCAAGGCACGCGGCATCCTGCACAGCGTCGAGCGGCTCGTGCGCGAGCGCCCGCGTCCGAACACGGCGGGCCTCTTGGCATCCATCGAACGACTGACGGCCCAGAGCCACGACCTGCGGGAGCTCTCGCTGCTGGCCGAGCTGCGCACGTCCCCGCCCGAGCTCGACGCCGCGGTCCTCGCCGAGGCCGAGCGCATCGTCGGCGGTGCGGGACTGGCTCCGGCGCGACGTCTGGGTCTCGGCGACGATGCCGAGCCGGCCGCGCAGCGCGAGCGTATCGACGGTCTGATGACCACGTGGCGCTCCCTCGCGGAGTCGCCCCTCACCGACCGCCACACGGCCGATCTGTGCCGCGGTGTCGTGCGCAGCGTCGAGGGGGCGGCATCCGACCTCTTCGGATCGGATGCCGCCCCCTCGAGTTCAGAGTTCGGCGGTGGCGCCGCTGGTGGTGCCGCGTCGGATGTCGTGCTTTCGGGCGGTCCAGCGTAGAGCGGCCGGGATCACCGAGAACAGCAGCCCCAGGGCCGACAGGCCCAGCTGGATCAGCAGCAGCCGATCCAGGGGGACGCCGCGGTCGCCCACGGCCACGAACTGGCGAGCGGCCAGCACCGTGACGGCGAGGAAGACCAGGATGCCGAGCATCCACCACCGCGCGTTGTTGCGGCGGTTGTTGAACGACACCAGCGTCGTGATCTGCACCAGCAGGACCGTCACCATCGCGCCGAAGACGCACCAGAAGACGATGTCGGCCGCCGAGCTGATGGTCTCGGAGGGACGCGTGGTGTCCACCTCGCGCACGATCGCCTCGATATCGGGGTCGATCGACTGCCGGATGATGAAGAGGTAGCCCACCGCGATCGCGCCGACCACCAGGCTCAGCACCCAGCTGATCTGCGCCAGGCGCACGGCCGCCGGGGGCGGCATCTTGACCATGACCGGGGCGGCGGCTTTGTCGTGCAGGGCCGGTCGCTCGGGCTTGGCCGCTT
>NZ_QAJB01000278.1:0-20414 GCF_003061325.1 Microbacterium sp. HMWF026 | reverse complement strand
GCTCCTGAGAGCCCACCCGCCGTTCCGAGGGGGTGTCAGAACTGGTCATCCGACGTGTCTTCGATGACGGTCTCGTTGCCCGAGTCGAACACCACGGTGGTGTCCTCGTCCACGGACGTGTCGACAGTCGTCTCGGTGGTGTCGTTGAACGAGTCGCCGACCGCGACGTCGGTGGACGAGTCGTTGGCCGAGTCGGTCAGGTCGATGTCCGTCGAGTTGTCCGTGTTCTCGGTGTTCTCGGTGTTCTCGTTGTACGAACCGTCGATGTCGGTGTTCGTCTCTTCGTTGCCGATGTTGACGTCGTTGCCGGCGCCGATGTTCGTCGAGTGGTCCAGGGTGGTGTCCTGGTCAACGTCGTTGCCCGCGGCGATCGCCTTGTCGCCCGAGGCCACGACGGCCTCGTTGCCGAAGGTCTGGTTGACGTCGCCGTTGGCCCAGATGTTCTGGTTCACGGACTGGTCGATGATCGTGTCGCGATCGTCGATGTGGGTGTACTGCAGCGAGTTGGTGATCGTCTTGATCTCGCGCACGACCGGGTTGCTGTGCTCCGGGCGGTCGTAGTGGACCGGGGCCGGGGTCGGGTTGGGAGCGACCGACGGCTTGTCCGCGATGACCGGGGCCACCGAGCACACGTCCGCGTAGGAGACGTTGTTCAGCCCGCGGGCCGCCATCGCGCCTTCCGGGTCCTCCTCGAACTCGGCCGCAGCCTGCGGGTCGCGCAGAAGGCTCAGGATGAATTCGATCAGCGCATCTGCCATGGTCGCCAGCGTGACGCTCATTGGGGTCTCCTCACGGTTGTTCCTTTGTTCGACGGTATGTCGAAGGGGTACGGCTCCGCGTCGGGGGGAACCCCCATAGCGCGGGACGGGTCATAGGGGTTTGCCGAACGCATGGTCAGCCCACGCGTTCGGGCAGGGCGACGGGCGTGCGCACGTCGTCGTCGAGGGCCGTGCGCAGGCGCGCCATCAGGTCGGAGCGCGAGGTCGCGCCCAGGCGTCGGCGGATGCGCGCGATGTGGTGCTCGGCGGTGCGCGGAGAGATGAAGATGGCCTCGCCGATCTCGGCGTAGGTCTTGCCCTGCAGCACCAGGGCCGCGACCTCGCGCTCGCGATCGCTGAGAACGCCGTGGCTCTCGGCCGGCCGCGTCGGGGCGGCCACCGGTCCCGTCTCGGCGACCGCGGGAGCGGTCGCTACCGCCTCCGCGCGCTCGCGCGGGTGCAGCTGACGGGCGCACGCCAGCAGGCGGGCGATGACGCGACGATCGTCGGATTTGTTCGCTCCGTGGCTGGCCAGCCGGGCGCCGTCCCACGCGAAGCCGCAGGCCGCGAGTCCTGCCGCCGCCTCCTCGATCGCATCGGCGTCGACCACCCCGGTGAGCACGTCGGTCCACACCCGACCCGCGCGGGCGAGGCGCGCCGCGAGGGGGGAGTGCTCCGCGGCCGCACGCAGGGCGCGCGCGTGCAGGGTGAGCTCCTCGGGGCTTCCGAGCAGGATGCTGGCGTGCAGGGCCGACCACTGCAGGCTCGCCGCCCACAGCGCCGGCTGTCCGAGGTCGGCGAGCAGCCGCTCGGCCTGCTCCAGCTGCGATCGCACCGCCGCGAACTCGCCGAGCTTCGCCGCCGAGACGGCGAACTCTCCCAGCGGCACGAGGGTGAAGAGGTCGATCTGCGCGCGCAGCAGCGATTGCTGCGCCCGCGCCCAGACCGGGCCGAGCTCGGAGGGCTGACCGTTACGGCGCACCAGGCCCAGCTCGACGGCGTCGGCCAGCAGCCGATCGCGCGCGGCGAGCGGATGACCGCTCGTGGTGGCCGCTCGCAGGGCGACCTCGGCCTCGGCGGCGTGCTCGCTCTGGACGGCGACCCAGGCGCGCCACAGCAGCAGGCGCGGCGCGGCCCAGGACCCACCCTGTGCGCCGGCGATCGCGGCATCCAGCACGCGCTGCGCCACCGCCGCCTCGCCCAGGTGCAGAGAGACGAGAGCGGCGATGACCGCGGGCAGCTCGGGCAGGGGGGCCTCGGACCCGGATGCCGTGTACATCTCGCTCGCGCGCACCAGGTCCTGCAGGCCGTCGCGGTCCGAGGTGTCCAGCGATGAGCGCAGCCCTCGCGAGAGCAGCTCGAGCGAGACGCCGTGAGCGGTCGGAATGGATCGGGCGGTGGGACCCACCGGGGCGTTCGCGGGGTCGGGATGACCCGAGCCCACGGCGGCGATGAGCCACTTCGCGCGGCTCTCGGCGGTCCGCGGCAGCCCTCCGGCGTACACCTGAGCGCCCAGGCTCATGTCGCCGCGCAGGGCCCAGACGGCCGCGGCCATGTCGAGCGCCTCATCGCCGGGGGCCTCGGGGGCCGACAACATCCGATCGACGAAGGCGCCCGCGGCATCCACGTCCCCCAGAGCCCACGCGGCACGAGCACGGCGCAGCGGGAGGTCGGCCGACGAGGCGCCCGCGCGGTCGGCGGCGTCGTACAGCTCCGCCGCGCGGCGCGGGTCGCGGGTCAGCTCGCGGTCGCCGTCGGCGACCAGGGCGGCGGCTACGCGGTCGTCGGTCGCTCCGCCCAGCAGGGCCTGCACGGACGACGCGTCCTTCACCAGGCGGGCCGAGTAGAGGTCGAGCAGACGGTCGGGCGTGAGGCGAGCCCGCACCGCCTCGCGCACGACGGGGACGGTGCGTCCGCCGCGCTGCAGCAGACCCGCGTCGTAGCCCGCGGCGCACGCCGCGCCCGCGTTGGCGTCGAGGGCGGACCGCTCGTCGAGGCACAGGGCCTCGACCGCGAGTCGCAGCGCCGGATCGAGGGAGTCGATGCGGTGCGAGATGAGGTCGTGCAGCGACCGCGCGATCTCATCGCGGTCGCAGCGCCCGTCGCACATCGCCTCGCCGTGCAGGACGAGCGCCTCGGAGGTCAGCCAGGCCAAGCCGCCCGTGGCCTCGAACAGCGTCGACACGCAGTCGCGGCCGGCCCCGGTCGGCGTGGTGCCCAGGTGCGCGAGAGCGTCGGGGATCGACACGTGTCCGAGCAGCACCGGGGGCTGGTGGCGCTCGATGTCGTCGATGAGGGAGCGCAGGACGACGGATGCCGGGTCGGGTCGCGTCGACAGCAGCACCGTCGCGGTCCCTTCGCGCAGGCGGTCGGCGACCCGGCGCAGCAGCGCGTCGTCGAGCAGGTGCGCGTCGTCGATGAGGACGACTGCTCCCTCGGCGGCGGGCAGGTCCGAGGGGTGCGCGAGCGCGACGGGCCCCGCGCCCGCCTCGCGCAGAGCCGCGAAGACATGGCGGAGCACCCGGGACTTGCCCGAGCCCGCCGTGCCGATCACCGCGAGGGGGAGCGGGACGGCCGTGCTGGTGTAGGCGTCGAGGAGCGTGCGTGCGACGCGGGGGAGCAGCAGTGACTCGAGGTCACCGTGCGTCGTATCCGTGGACGTGTTCGAGATCGACATCGGTGTGTGCTCTCGTTCCGGTGGCCGCGGGTCAGATTTCGCCGCCCGAGGTGGTCGAGGGATCGGGCGTCGAGGTCTCCGCGGGCGGAGCCGAAGTCTCGGCCGGCTGTTCCGAAGACGGGGGAGTGGTCTCGGTGGGGGTCGTCTCACTCGGCGCCGGGTCCTGGGTCGGCTCCTGCGTGGCGGGCGGCTGCGTCGACGGGTCGGTGGTCGGCTCCGTCGATCCGGAGTCGGACGGGGTCGGGGCCGGTGCGCTCGAGGACGGGGCGCTCGAGGACGGAGCGGTCGACGTCGTCGGCGCCGAACTCGACGGCTGCTGCGCGGGCTGCTGAGCGGGCTGAGCGGGCGCGGAGTTCGACTGGCCGCCGCCCCCGCCGCCGCCACCCTGCTGCTGCGGAGCCATCGACGGGGTGCGCTCCTCCGCGGTGCGCGGAGTCAGGCGCTGCGGGGTGCGCTGGCGCGGCTCGCTCTTGGCCGAGGGCTGGGCGTCGTCCGGCGCCGCGGCCTGCGGGGCGGCCGGCTGCTCGACGGCGGGCGTCGAACCCGGTGCGGCGATGCTCGCCGGAACGGAGGAGGGCGTGTCGAGGGGCTCGAACATCAGCAGCTCGTCGTCGGCGGCCAGGGGCTGCGAGGTGATGCCCACTCCGGAGCGGGCGAGGATGCCGACACCCATCGCCGGGACGCTCACGACGCCCACCCCGACGGCCAGCGCCGTCACGCCCGCTGCCACGTACGCCGTGGCGGGCACGCGGCGGAACCACGGGGCGCGCTTCTCGGCGCGGGTCGCGGTGAAGCCGAGCTCGCCCATCGCGTCGTCGTCATCGTCGTCGAGGTCCGTGTCCTCGTCGTCGGTGCCGACGGCATCCAGGGTCACGGGGACGAACTCGCCCGCCGCAACGCCCGCCGCCGTGCGCGCGGCACCGAGGGCGATGATGGCCTTGGGGTCGGCGTCGACGGCGATGGGCCGGTCGAACCGCTCGGACAGCAGCTGCGCGACGCGGGGGATGCGCGAGGTACCACCCGTCAGCAGGATGGCGTCGAGGTCCTCGGGCGTCAGGCCGGACTGCTCGAGGGCGATCTCGAGGACCTCGACGGTGCGCTCGATCTCGGGCTCGATCATGTCCTCGAACTCGGCGCGCGTCAGGCGCACCGCGCCGTGGCCCTCGCCGACCAGGACGGGCACCACGGCCTCGCCGTCGAACGACAGCGATTCCTTCGCCTCGACGCATTCGCGACGCAGCGACGCCAGGGCCATGCGCATGCCGGGGTCGCCGGCGGCCGAGGTCAGGGCCGAGGCGGGGATGCCCGCGGCCTTGACGGTGTGCCGCAGGACGATGTCGTCGAAGTCGGCGCCACCCAGATCCGGGATGCCGACGGGCGCGCCCACGAAGTCCACGCGGCCGTCGATGGTCTTCTGCAGGATGACGGTGTCGAAGGTGCCGCCACCGAAGTCGTAGACCGCGAGCGCGCGGCCGATGTCGAGCGGGTGCGTCGACTCGTAGTGGCGCGCCGCCGCTTCGGGCTCGGTGATGACCTGGACGTCGTTCCAGCCCAGGCGGCCGACCGCGTCCTGCACCAGCCGCGTGCGGTATTCGCCCCACGTGACGGGGACCGAGACGGCGATACCGGCCGGGTGCTGCCCCTCGCGTTCGACCGCGGTCCCGATGACCCAGCCGACCATGAGCGCGTAGAGGTCCTGGGGCGAGAACCGGCGATCGCCGGCCACGATGGGCACGTCGTCGCCGATGCGGCGCTTGAATTCGCGCACGAGACGCTCGGGCTGGGCGGTGCCGCGTCGCTCCGCGGCATCGCCGAACAGCAGGCCGCTGTCCGAGACGAAGACCGTGGTCGGCGTGTTGTCGGCGTTGCGCCCCAGGGGCAGCGGGGCCGCCACCAGAGCACCGTCAGGAGCGGTGCGCGCGATCGCGGCCGCCGTCCTGCTCGTTCCGACATCGATCGCCAAGAAGTACGGCGTTGCCATGTGATTCGACCCCCCGAAGGCGCGCAGGAACGCCGAAACGTCCCTGAATCCCCCGATTCCCCGGGCTCGACGACGAGCCCCTTTTTTCGTTCCGCCCGCAGGTACCCCCTGTACCCGACCGACGCTGGTGCCATGAGTGTGTCACACCTCAGAACCGGATGAAAGAGTGGGTGACGCCGCATTGCGCTCTGTGATATTGCCCCTCGCCAGGCAGGTGAGTCTCCCGGAGCGGTTCCCCCTCCTATGGAGGGCACGATGCGCGGTTGTGCTGGCACTCGCGTTGCGGGAGTGCCAGCGCTTCTCTACACTCGCATTAGCACTCTCCCCGCGTGAGTGCTGAAAAGTCTTCTGTAACGAGAAAGAAGAGGTAGACCGTGTCGGTTTCCATCAAGCCGCTCGAGGACCGCATCGTCATCAAGCAGGTCGAGGCTGAGCAGACCACCGCGAGTGGTCTTGTCATCCCCGACACCGCCAAGGAGAAGCCGCAGGAGGGCGAAGTCGTCGCCGTCGGCCCCGGCCGCATCGACGACAACGGCAACCGTGTCCCCCTCGACGTCGCCGTCGGCGACCGCGTGCTCTACAGCAAGTACGGCGGCACCGAGGTCAAGTTCGGCGCCGAGGAGTACCTCGTGCTCTCGGCCCGCGACGTCCTGGCGGTCGTCGTCCGCTGATCGCGACTCCACGAAGACCCCGGGTGCCCTGGCATCCGGGGTCTTCGTCTTTTCTCCGCCGCATCGTGGCAGGAAAGAGCGGTCCCGGGCCGGCCCCACGTCGGTGGGCGCGCGTAGGCTGGATCAGTGACACCGCCTCCTGCCGCTCCGACCGGCGGGACCACCCGCGGCGCGCTCTACGCCCTCGGGGCCTATTTGCTGTGGGGCGTGCTGCCCATCTACTTCCTGCAGCTCAAGCCGACCGGCGCCTTCGAGGTCGTGGCGTGGCGCATCGTCTTCGCGTTCGTCTTCTGCCTGCTCCTGCTGACCGTGCTGCGCGCCTGGCCCGCCTTCCTGCGCATCGTCCGGCAACCCCGACTGATGGGGCTCACGGCGCTCGCGGGCGTCCTCATCTACGTCAACTGGCAGACCTACCTCTACGGGGCGCTCAACGAGCACGTCATCGAGACGAGCCTGGGCTACTTCATCAACCCGATCGTGACCGTGCTGCTCGGCGTGATCGTGCTGCGCGAGCGTCTGCGCGTGCTGCCCTGGGTCGCGGTGGGCATCGCCGTGCTGGCAGTCGTGATCATCGTGGTGGGGTACGGGTCCTTCCCCTGGATCGCCCTGACGTTGGCCTTCTCGTTCGGCGTCTACGGTCTGGTAAAGAAGCAGATCGGACCCTCGGTGGATGCCGTCAGCGGGCTGACCCTGGAATCCTTCTGGTTGCTGCCGGTCGCCGGCATCCAACTCGCCGTGGTCGCGAGCACCACCGGCATCACGCTCGGCACCGCGGGTCCCGTGCACACGATCCTGCTGCTGCTCGCGGGTGCGGTGACGGCCGTCCCGCTGCTGCTGTTCGCCTCGGGCGCTCGCCGCGTCCCGCTCACGGTGATCGGTCTGCTGCAGTTCATCGCACCGATCCTGCAGTTCATCATCGGCGTCTGGGTGCTGCACGAACCGATGACGACCGAGAGGTGGATCGGTTTCGGTCTGGTCTGGGTAGCCCTGGTCGTCCTGAGCGTCGATTCGCTCGTCGCCGCGCGCCGTCACCGTCCCGTCGTCGAGGACGTCGCCGAACCGGTCTGAGCGGCCCGAGGCTGCGCTTCGCGGCCGTCACGCCGTCGCGCCCTACCGTGTCCGGGACCGCCGCGGGAGAACCGTTATGGGGCCGTGATCGCGGCGACGCACATCGTTAACGAACGGCAACATGCGCAAAACCTGCACCCGATTAGGTTGGGGACACCAGGTGACCCGATGGGTCGCCCAACGTTCATTCACAGCAAGGAGCACTATGAACGTCTTCCCGCGCACGCGCAGCGCCCGCATCCTGGGCGGCATCGCCCTGGTCGGCGCCAGCGCGCTCGTCCTCGCCGGCTGCTCCGGCGGCGGCAGCGACGCCGCCGCCCCCAGCGCCTCCTCCGGCGGGGGCGCCACGTCCACGGCCGACGGTACGTTCCACGTCGGCACGATCCTCCCGGCCACGGGTAACCTCGCCTTCCTCGGCCCGCCCGAGGTCGCGGGTGTCAAGCTCGCAATCCAGGACATCGAGGCGACGGGCGACGCGTTCCCCTTCACGACCGAACTGACCGAGCGCGACTCCGGTGACACCACCACCGACATCGCCACCCAGTCGGCCACCGAGCTCGTCGACGCCGGCGCCGACGTCGTCATCGGTGCGGCCTCCTCGGGCGTGTCGTTTACGTTCATCGACCAGCTGGTGAACGCGGGCATCGTCCAGATCTCGCCCGCCAACACCTCGCCCGACTTCACCACCTACGCCGACGACGGGTACTACTGGCGCACCGCTCCCTCCGACGTGCTGCAGGGTCGTGTGCTCGGCAACCTGATGGTCGGTGACGGTGCCGCCAACGTCGGCATCATCTACATCAACGACCCGTACGGCATCGGCCTCAAGGACAACGCGACCACGGCCATCGAGGCCGCCGGTGGCGAGGTCTCGGCCGCCGTGCCGTACAACCCGGGCGACACCGTCTTCACGTCGCAGGTCGACCAGGTCCTCGCGTCGCAGCCCGACGCGATCGCCGTCATCGCCTTCGAGGAGACGTCGTCGATCATCCCGCAGCTCGTCAGCACGCAGGGCTACGCCGCGTCGAAGGTGTACTTCGTCGACGGCAACCTGTCGAACTCGTACGAGTTCCCCGCCGGCACGCTGCAGGGCGCCAAGGGCACGCTTCCCGGCAACCCCGCCGACACCGACTTCCAGAGCCGTCTGAAGCAGGTCGACCCCGCGCTGACCGACTTCAGCTACGCTCCCGAGTCCTACGACGCGGTCATCGTGGCCGCTCTCGCCGCGGCTCAGGCCAAGGACGACTCGGGCACGGCCATCCGTGACAACCTGCAGTCGGTCTCGGAGGAGGGCGAGAAGTGCACCACCTTCGCGGACTGCCTCGCGCTCATCAACGAGGGCAAGGACATCGACTACGACGGTGTCTCGGGCCCGATCACCTTCGACGCCAACGGTGACCCCACCGAGGCGTACATCGGTATCTACCAGTACGGCGCCGACAACAAGTACACGCTCCTGAACACGGAGTTCGGTTCGCTCAACGAGTGACCTGAGAACGCGGAAGGCCCGGATCCTCGGATCCGGGCCTTCCGTCGTGTCCGGCGCGCCCCCGGCCCCGGTGCCCGCAGCTCTACGGCGTCAGGCCGCACGTCCTCGCGGTGAAGGCGAGCAGCGCCTCGGCGACGGCGCGCGGACGCTCCAGAGGGACGACGACCTCGCGGCCGTCCACGCGGGCGACCAGATCGAAGAGCGTCCCGACCTTGTCCTCGGCGATCGCGTGGGCGTCGCAGCGCAGCGGCGTCACAAACACGCGGACGGTGGACGGCGCGTCATCCGGGCCCACCGGCACCCCGAGAGCGGTGCTCGCGCCGTCCGCGAACCGCAGCAGGGGAGTGCCCCGCAACGCGACGAGCTCGAGCCGACCCGCCTCGGCGACGCCGGTGGGATGGATCGAGACGACCAGCTCCGCGGTCCCGTCCGCTGCGGGTGACAGGTCAGTCGCCGATACCCGGGCCACGGATGCCACCGCCTCGACGTCGCAGCGCTCGGCGACCAGCCGCGCGATGACGCCCAGCGAGTCGTCGAGCGGGCGGGCGGTCTCGACCCGGGTGCCGCCGTCGCGCAGCTGGAGCCGTACCGTGGGGGAGCTGTCGGCATCCGTGCACTGCGGTCCCGTCAGGGGAACGGGCACGTCGGTGGTCTGACCCGGGCCGATACGAAGCGGGCGGGCAGTGTCGCCACCCGCGGGCGCGGTGAGCGCGGCGGACTCGACGATCGCCGAGACGACGGTGACGGGGACGTCCGACGTGTTGCTGACCCGCACCTGAGCGCGTTGCACGGCGATGTCGCCGCGCTGCTGCACCAGGACGGTCTCGAGCGCGGGCGGCGGAGGTGGGGCCGAACACGACGCGAGTGCGACGCCCACAACGGTGAGCGCCGCACTCGCGACGTACGGCAGGCGGATCAGGCCTCGGGCTCCTTGCGGTCCCGCTTGGCGTCCTCATCGGCGGCCAGGGTTCCGAGGTACAGCTCGATCACGCGGGGATCGGTCAGCAGCTCGCGGCCGGTGCCGGTGTACGCGTCCTTGCCCTGGTCGAGCACGTACGCGCGGTGACAGATCTGCAGGCACCGACGGGCGTTCTGCTCGACCATGATGATGGTCACGCCGGCGCGGTTGATCTCGGCCACACGCAGGAACGTCTCGTCCTGGCGGACGGGCGACAGGCCCGCCGACGGCTCGTCGAGCAGCAGCACGGACGGGTCCATCATGAGGGCGCGACCCATCGCGACCATCTGACGCTCACCACCCGAGAGCGACCCAGCACGCTGCTTGCGGCGCTTGGCGAGCTCGGGGAACAGCCCCGAGACGAAGTCGAAGCGCTCGGCGAACACCTTCGGCCGCTGGAACAGACCCATCTGCAGGTTCTCTTCGATCGACAGGCTCGGAAACACGTTGTTGTTCTGCGGGACCATGCCGACGCCCTTGGCGACGAGCTTGTCGGCCTTCAGCGAGGTGATGTCCTCGCCGTTGAGCAGCACGGCTCCGCCGCGGATCTTGACCTGACCGAAGATCGCCTTGAGCAGCGTCGACTTACCCGCGCCGTTGGGGCCGATGATGCCGATCAGATCGCCCTGGTAGGCGTCCACGGTGCACCCGTTCAGGATGTTGACGCCCGGGAGGTAGCCGGCGACGAGGTCGTCGGTACGCAGCACCGGGGTGCGCGTGGCGGTGGCGGTGTCGGTCATCAGAGCTTCCCGTCCTTCTCGTCGGCGATGAGCTCCGCCTCCGCCTCGGCGGCGGCTTCGGCCTGAATGGTCTCCAGTTGCGAGGTGGTCATGTCGCCCAGGTCGGTGTCGTGGTGCGCACCGAGGTACGCGTCGATCACGGCCTGGTCGGTCATGACCGTCTCGGGCGGCCCCTCGGCGACGACCCGGCCCTCGGCCATGACCACGACCCAGTCGGAGATGTGGCGCACCATGTGCATGTCGTGCTCGACGAAGAGGACGCTCATCCCCTCCTTCTTGAGGTCGAGGATGTGTCCGAGCAGGCTCTGCGTGAGCGCCGGGTTGACGCCGGCCATGGGCTCGTCGAGCATGACGAGCTTCGGGTCGCTCATGAGCGCCCGCGCCATCTCGAGCAGCTTGCGCTGTCCACCGGACAGCGACGCGGCGAAGTCCTCGCGCTTGGCATCCAGCTTGAACCGGCGCAGCAGATCGTCGGCGCGCTCGGTGTTCGCCTTCTCCTGCGAGCCCCAGATCGAGGGGATCAGGGCACGGAAGATGTTCTCGCCCTTCTGTCCGCGCGCGCCGAGCAGCATGTTCTGCAGCACGGTCAGGCGGCCCAGCGACTTCGTCAGCTGGAAGGTTCGGACCATTCCCTTGCGCGACACCTTGAAGGCCGGGACGTTGGCGAGGTTGTCGCCCTCGAAGCTCCAGCGGCCCGTGTTGGGCTTGTCGAAACCGGTGAGCAGATTGAACAGCGTGGTCTTGCCCGCACCGTTCGGTCCGATGAGCGCCGTGATCTGGCCGCGGGGGATCTCGAGGTGCTCGACGTCGACGGCTTTGAGGCCGCCGAACTGGCGGGTGACGCCGTCGGCGACGACGATCGGGTCGACCTTGGCGCAACCGGGTCGGACATCGCCCTTGACGAGCGGGTGGGTGACGGTCGTGTCAGACATTGAACGACAGCTCCTTCTTGTTGCCGAAGATGCCCTGTGGCCGGAAGATCACCAGGAGCATGAGGCCGATGCCGACGAGGATGAAGCGGACCTGACCGGTCTGGGTGCTGGACATGAAGCCCAGGATGCCGACGTCGCGCAGGCCGACGATGATGCCGTTCGACAGCGACAGCAGCACCCAGAACAGCATCGCGCCGACGATCGGGCCGAGCAGGGTGGCCGCTCCGCCCAGCAGCAGGGCGGTCCAGATGAAGAACGTCAACGCCGTCCCGTAGTTACCGGGCTGCACGGCGCGGGGAAGGATGAACACGACGCCCGCGAGGCCGCCCATGACGCCGCCGAGGACGAGCGCCTGCATCTTGTACGAGTAGACGTTCTTGCCGAGGCTGCGCACGGCATCCTCGTCCTCGCGGATGCCCTTGACGACGCGGCCCCAGGGGCTGCGCATGAGAAGGAACACGAGCAGGGTGGCGATGATGACCAGGCCCCAGCCGAAGACGCGCACCCACCAGTCGTTCGCCGAGTAGGTCCACGGCCCGATGCCGTAGGTGCCGGCCGGCAGGGGGTTGATCGCCTGGAACTCGCGGTTGTAGCCGTTCAGGCCCTGCGAGCCGCCGGTGATGTCGGTCAGGCCGACGGTCGAGACCACGTACCGAACGATCTCGGCCGCGGCGATCGTCACGATGGCCAGGTAGTCCGCCCGCAGGCGCAGGGTCGGGATGCCGAGCAGGAACGCGAACAGCACCGAGGCGACGATGGCGACGAGGATCGCGAGCCACACGGGCGCCGCGAACGACAGGGTCGCGATGGCGAAGGCGTAGGCGCCGACGGCCATGAAGCCCGCCTGGCCGAAGTTGAGCAGTCCCGCGTAGCCGAAGTGCACGCTGAGGCCGATCGCGGCCAGGGCGTAGGCCGCGGTGGTCGGGCTGATGAGCTCGCCCGCAGCGTTGTTGAAGATCGAAAGCCAGTCCATGTCGTCTTTCCTCAGCCGATCCGCTCTTTACGACCGAGCACACCTTGCGGCCGGAAGAGCAGCACGCCGATGAGCACGATCAGGGCCACCGCGTACCGGAGATCCGGCGGGATGACGATGGTGGACAGTTCCGTGATGATGCCGATGATGAGCGAGCCCACCAGTGCGCCGAACGCGCTGCCGAGGCCACCCAGGGTGACGGCGGCGAACAGCAGCAGCAGGATGGCGAAGCCCATGTCCCACGTGACACCGCGGTAGAGGCCGTAGAGCACGCCCGAGAGTCCCGTCAGGGCACCGGCGAGCACCCACACGATGCGGATGACGCGATCGACGTTGATGCCCGAGGCTGCGGCGAGCGAGGCGTTGTCGCTCACGGCGCGCGTCGCCTTGCCGATGCGGGTGCGTGTGAGGAAGTAGGCCACGAAGGCGAGCATGACGATGCTCACCCCCATGCTGATGATCGAGGTCAGCGTGACGGTCACCGGGCCGATGGTCACGTTGTCGGTGATGCCGGTGTCGATGTTGCGCGTGCCGCCGTCGAAGAAGTACAGGTACAGGTAGCGCAACACGATCGACAGGCCGATGGTGACGATCAGGACCTGGACCAGACCGACGCCGCGCTTGCGCAACGGTTTGAACAGCACGGCATCCTGTGTCCAGCCGAGGGCGGCGGACAGTGCCACGGTGAGCAGGATCGCCAACAGGATGTTCCACCCCATCGCCGTGAAGACGTAGAAGATGATCGCGCCGAAGGTGAGCATCTCGCCGTGGGCGAAGTTGTTGACGCCCGTGGTGCCGAAGATCAGCGAGATGCCGATCGCGGCGAGGGCGAGCAGCAGACCGAAGTTCAGGCCGTAGAAGAAGCGCGAGAAGAGCGTGTCCCAGATCGATCCGGACGCGGCCGTGCCCTCACCCGTCGGGAACAGCACGTTCACCGTGTTGGTGGTGCCGATCGTGACGTCGCGGGTGACGTTGTCGGGGTCGCGCGGGGCGACGCCGTCCGGGAGGGTGTCGACCTGCAGGGTTGCCGTGTAGGCACCGGGACCCGGGACAGCGACGGCCCAGCGTCCGTCGGCGCCGGTCGTGCCGACCTCCGAGAAGCCGGAGCCCTCGACCGAGATCTGCACGCCCTCGACCGGCTCGTCACCGGCGCGGATGATGCCGCCGATCGAGTACTGGGTCGAGACGTCCCCCGTCCCGGCGGAAGCCGCGGGGGTGGGGGCCGGCGTGGTCTGCGCGTTCGCGGGTGTCGCGAACAGCAGGCTGAGGACGGCGATCGCGGTCGCGAGCAACGACACGATGACGGCCATGCGGGGAAGGGTGCGCGATCGTATCGCGGTGGGGGAGGAATGACCCACGGAGTCTCCAGTTCGGCAGCGCTGACGAAGTCGTCCCGTCAGCTTCGACGGTCGACGCTACGAGCGTAATGTGTCGCGGGTGTTTCGCAGACCCCGTCGTTAGCGAACCGTGTCCCGGCGACTGCGTATCGGGGCCGTCGCCCGCGGGGAACAAACCCGGGCGCTCGACGCTTAGAATTCATGGCGGAGCGCTTCGCGCGCTCCGGCCGACGTCGTCCTTTACCCGAACAGGCGCCGCGCGCGCAGGAGGATCCATGGAACAGCACGACCCCTTCGGTTTCATCGGACTGACCTACGACGACGTTCTGCTGCTGCCCGGGCACACCGACGTCATCCCGAGCGAGGCCGACACCTCGTCGCGCCTCACCCGGCGTATCACCGTGGCGACGCCGCTGCTCTCGAGCGCGATGGACACCGTCACCGAGGCGCGCATGGCGATCGCGATCGCACGCCAGGGCGGCATCGGCATCGTCCACCGCAACCTCTCGATCGAGGACCAGGCCGGCATCGTCGATCAGGTCAAGCGCAGCGAGTCGGGCATGGTGTCGAACCCGATCACCACGAACCCGGATGCCACCGTGGCCGAGGTGGACGCGATGTGCGCGCAGTACCGTATCTCGGGTCTGCCCGTGGTCGACCCCGACGGGGTTCTCGTCGGCATCATCACCAACCGCGACATGCGGTTCGTGTCGGGGTTCGAGCGTCAGACCACGAAGGTCAAGGACGTCATGACCAAAGACGGGCTGATCACCGGGCACGTCGGCATCCACGCCAACGACGTCATCGCCACCTTCGCCAAGCACCGCGTCGAGAAGCTCCCCCTCGTGGACGACGAGGGCAAGCTCGCCGGTCTCATCACCATCAAGGACTTCGACAAGAGCGAGAAGTACCCCCTCGCCACCAAGGACGACCAGGGTCGACTGCGCGTCGGCGCGGCCATCGGCTTCTTCGGCGACGCGTGGCAGCGCGCCGAGGCCCTGCGCGACGCGGGTGTCGACGTCCTCGTCGTCGACACCGCGAACGGCCAGTCGGCCGGTGTCATCGACATCGTGCGCCGACTCAAGGCCGACGCCTCGTTCGACCACATCGACGTCATCGGCGGTAACGTCGCCACCCGCGACGGCGCTCAGGCGCTGATCGACGCGGGCGTGGATGCCGTCAAGGTCGGCGTCGGACCGGGCTCGATCTGCACCACGCGCGTCGTCGCCGGCGTCGGCGTGCCGCAGGTCACCGCGATCTACGAGGCCTCGCTCGCCGCGGTCCCCGCCGGGGTGCCGGTGATCGCCGACGGCGGATTGCAGTACTCGGGCGACATCGCCAAGGCCCTCGTGGCCGGTGCCGACACCGTCATGCTCGGCTCGCTCCTCGCCGGAACCGACGAGTCGCCGGGCGAGATCGTCTTCCAGGGCGGCAAGCAGTTCAAGCAGTACCGCGGCATGGGCTCGCTCGGTGCTCTGCAGACGCGCGGCAAGAAGACGTCCTACTCGAAGGACCGCTACTTCCAGGCGGATGTGCCGAGCGACGACAAGCTCATCCCCGAGGGCATCGAGGGCCAGGTCCCGTACCGCGGTCCCGTGGCGGCCGTGGCCTACCAGCTGATCGGCGGCCTGCGGCAGTCGATGTTCTACGTCGGCGCCCGCACCGTCGAGGAGCTCAAGGCCAAGGGCAAGTTCGTCCGCATCACCTCGGCGGGGCTCAAGGAGTCGCACCCGCACGACGTGCAGATCGTCGTCGAGGCGCCGAACTACAAGAAGTAAGCGATCTTCGAGGGGCCGGGCCGCATCGGTCCGGCCCCTCGTCGTTCCCGGATGCCGGGCCCTGCCCCGCGCAGGATCCCGCCGCTACGCTGTGCGCATGCTCGGTCGGCGCAGTCACCCCGACGCGTCGCTGTCGGCGCGTCGCACCGAGGCGTTCACCGACGCGGTCTTCGCGATCGCGGCGACCCTGCTGGTGCTCGGTCTGACCGACCATTCGCTCGGCTCGGTGCGGACGGACGCCGACCTCGCCGCGGGTCTGGTCTCGTTGGCGCACCCGGTGTTCTCGTTCGTCATCAGCTTCCTCATCCTGTGCGTGATGTGGATGACGCACGTGCGGCAGTTCGAGTGGATCGTGCGCATCGACGACACGGGGATGTGGATCAACAACGTCCGCCTGCTGCTCGTGGTGCTGGTGCCCTTCACCTCGTCGCTCGACACGCTGCACGCCGATCTGCTGCTGGGACGCGTGCTGCTGCCGATCAACTTCTTCCTGGCGATCGTCATGGGGTGGCTGCAGTGGGGGTGGGCGGTGCGCTCGGGAGCGATCGCCGATCTGACCGCGGACGACGCGCGTCGACTCGGCCGGGCGGGCCTGAGCGCCGTCATCCTGAGCGGGGCGGCGGTGCTGGCGAGTCCGCTGGTCGGATCGCTCGGTTTTCTGCTGTTCGCGTTCGACGGTGTGCTCACCCGGTTGCTGCGCGGGGCGGACACCCCCGCATCACCCGTTCGGGAACCCCGCGCCGGCGGCGATGTCGGAGGGCGCGGGTAGGCTGGTCGGGTGACCATGGAGATCGATCTCGGCCGAGCCAAGCGTGCCCGCCGCGCGTACACCTTCGACGACATCGCGGTCGTGCCGTCGCGGCGCACGCGCAATCCCGAAGACGTCTCGACGGCGTGGACGATCGACGCGTTCCCGTTCGAGATCCCGGTGCTGGGTGCACCCATGGACTCCGTGGTCAGCCCGCGCACCGCGATCGAGCTCGGCCGCCTCGGCGGCTTCGGCGTACTCGACCTCGAAGGGCTCTGGACCCGGTACGACGACCCCGAGCCGCTGCTGGCCGAGATCGCGACGCTGCCCGAGGCCAATGCCACGCGTCGCATGCAGCAGCTGTACTCCGAGCCCATCAAGCCCGAGCTCGTCCGCGACCGTCTCGCCGAGGTGCGCGCGGCGGGAGTCACCGTGGCGGGCGCCCTCACGCCGCAGCGCACGCACGACCTGTACGAGACCGTCGTCGCCGCGGGCGTCGACCTCTTCGTGATCCGGGGCACCACCGTGTCGGCCGAGCACGTCTCGAGCGTCGCCGAGCCCCTGAACCTCAAGAAGTTCATCTACGACCTCGACGTCCCCGTCATCGTGGGCGGTGCCGCCACCTACACCGCGGCGCTGCACCTCATGCGGACGGGAGCCGCCGGCGTCCTCGTCGGATTCGGCGGGGGAGCGGCATCCACCACGCGTGCGACGCTGGGCCTGCACGCGCCGATGGCCACCGCCGTCGCCGACGTCGCCGGTGCCCGCCGCGACTACCTCGACGAGTCGGGTGGACGCTACGTCCACGTCATCGCCGACGGCGGTGTGGGCACCTCGGGCGACATCGTCAAGGCGCTCGCCATGGGCGCCGACGCCGTCATGCTCGGCGTCGCCCTGGCACGCGCCACCGACGCGCCCGGCCGCGGCTTCCACTGGGGTCCCGAGGCGCACCACGCGAAGCTGCCGCGCGGCCGCCGCGTCGCGGTCGACCGCGTCGGCCCGCTCGAGCAGATCCTGTACGGCCCGGCGCCCGTCGCCGACGGCACGGCGAACCTCATCGGCGCGCTCAAGAAGTCGATGGCCACGACCGGGTACTCCGACCTCAAGGAGTTCCAGCGCGTCGAGGTCGTCGTCGCCCCCTACGGGCACTGATCCGCGAGACCCGATGACGTCCACCCCCGTGACCCAGCCGCTGCCCCCGCAGGTCTTCCCGCCGACGCTGCGCGAGGTCATGCTGCGGCCGCGGTGGATCGCGCTGCTGGCGTTCTCGCTCGTCGTGGCCGGCGTGCTCGCCTGGCTCGGCCAGTGGCAGCTCGGGCGCGCCGTCGACACGTCCCCGCCCGAGCCGGGTCTCACCGAGGTGGTGCAGCCCCTCGATCAGGTCGTGCAGCCCGGCGACTATCTGCCCGAGCCGCTCGTCGGCCAGCGGGTCGAGGTGAGCGGCACGTGGGTGGCATCCGACTTCATCGTGGTGTCGTCGCGTTTCAACGACGACGTCGAGGGGTACTGGGTCACCGGTCAGCTCCGCATCGCGGGCGCCGCCGCACCCACCTCGATCGCCGTCGCGACGGGTTGGACGTCCTCGCTCGACGCGGCGAACGCCGCCGCCGACGAGCTCGAGCGGCAGGTCTCGGCCGACCCCACCGCGGTGGTGCAGGTCACCGGCCGCCTGATCTCCGACGAAGGCCCCTCGGTGCCGCCGTCGGGCGCCGACCCCCTCACGATAACGCGCATGTCGCCGCCGATGCTGCTCGGCCGCTGGCACGACACCGCCGAGCTGAACGTCTACCGGCAGTTCATCGCGTCGCAGACCGCGATCGGCCCGCTCGACGACATCTCGTCCCCGGCACCCGACGAGCGCTCGCGGGTCAACTGGCTCAACATCTTCTACGCGGCCGAGTGGGCGATCTTCGCCGGCTTCGCGCTCTACCTCTGGTATCGCCTGGCCCGCGACGCGTGGGAGAAAGAGGTCGAAGACCTCGAAGACGAGCAGGCCGAGGTTCTGGCCGAAAGCTCCACGTCGAGCAGTGCGACGGGTGCCGCGGAATCCCGCGGGTAGACTGGCATCCATGCCCCGCGCCCCCAAGCTCGCCTCGTTCCCGGCGATCCGCGGAGCCCTGAAGTTCTATCAGATCTGCTCGATCATCACCGGTATCGGCCTGCTGCTGCTGGTCGCCGAGATGATCCTGAAGTACACGCCCATTCACGTGGAGCTGTTCCTGGGCGGATCGGGTGGCTTCCTGTGGTTCGCGGATGCCGTACCCGGCCCCGACTGCCAGTGGTTCTCGCTGTTCGTGCCCGGCGGCAACGGCTGCGAGATCCTCTCGACCGGTGACGGCGTCAACGTCTCACTCGCGATCCTCGTCGCGCACGGCTGGTTCTACGTCGTCTACCTGATCTCGTGCTTCCGCGTGTGGAGCCTGATGCGGTGGCCGTTCCGTCGGTTCGTGTTCCTCGCCCTCGGTGGAGTCGTGCCCTTCCTGTCCTTCATCCTCGAGGTGCGCACCGCCCGTGGCGTGCGCGCCTACCTCGCCGAGCGCGAGGCCGCCCAGGCCTCGGCTCCCGTCCCCGCCCCGGAAGGCAACCGGTGACCGAACAGACCGAAACGTCCCAGCGCCCCGTCCTCGTCGTCGACTTCGGCGCGCAGTACGCGCAGCTGATCGCCCGCCGCGTCCGCGAGGCGGGCGTGTACAGCGAGATCGTGCCGCACACCGCTTCGGCGGACGAGATCGCCGCGAAGAACCCCGTCGGCATCATCCTGTCGGGCGGACCGTCGTCGGTGTACGAGGACGGCGCGCCCAGCCTCGACACGGGCGTCTTCGACCTCGACGTGCCCACGCTGGGCATCTGCTACGGCTTCCAGGTCATGGCCAAGGCTCTGGGCGGAGAGGTCGCCAACACGGGACTCCGCGAGTACGGGGCGACGGATGCCACGGTCGTCACCGAGGGAACGCTGCTGCAGGGTCAGCCCGCCGAGCAGAACGTGTGGATGAGCCACGGCGACCAGGTATCGCGCGCGCCCGAAGGATTCGACGTGCTCGCCCGCACGGCGCACACGCCCGTCGCCGCCTTCGCGAACGACGCCCGTCGCATGTACGGCGTGCAGTGGCATCCCGAGGTCAAGCACTCCGACCACGGGCAGAACGTGCTCGAGAACTTCCTCCACAAGGCCGCGGGCCTGCCCGCCGACTGGAACAGCGGCAACGTCATCGCCGAGCAGGTGGAACGCATCCGCCAGCAGGTCGGAACCGGCCGCGTCATCTCGGCGCTGTCGGGTGGCGTCGACTCCGCGGTGTCGACCGCCCTCGTGCACGAGGCCGTCGGCGACCAGCTCATCGCGGTGTTCGTCGACCACGGACTGCTCCGCAAGGGCGAGCGCGAGCAGGTCGAGAACGACTACGTCGCCTCGACCGGCGTGAAGCTCATCACCGTCGACGCGCGCGAGACGTTCCTCAACGCCCTCGCCGGTGTGAGCGACCCCGAGCAGAAGCGCAAGATCATCGGGCGCGAGTTCATCCGCGCGTTCGAGCAGGTGCAGGCCGACCTGGTCGCCGAGGCGAAGGCCGAGGGCGAGCAGGTGCGTTTCCTCGTCCAGGGCACGCTCTACCCCGACGTCGTCGAGTCGGGTGGCGGCGCGGGCACGGCCAACATCAAGAGCCACCACAACGTCGGCGGCCTGCCCGAGGACCTGCAGTTCGAGCTCGTCGAGCCGCTGCGCACCCTGTTCAAGGACGAGGTGCGCGCGATCGGTCGGGAGCTCGGCCTGCCCGAAGCCATTGTCGGGCGCCAGCCCTTTCCGGGGCCCGGTCTTGGCATCCGCATCGTGGGCGAGGTCACCGCTGACCGTCTCGAGATCCTGCGTGAAGCCGACGCCATCGCCCGTGCCGAGCTGACCAAGGCCGGCCTCGACGACGAGATCTGGCAGTGCCCCGTCGTGCTGCTCGCCGACGTGCGCTCGGTGGGTGTGCAGGGCGACGGCCGCACCTACGGCCACCCCATCGTGCTGCGTCCCGTCTCGTCCGAGGACGCGATGACCGCCGATTGGACGCGCCTGCCGTACGACGTGCTGTCGAAGATCTCGAACCGCATCACCAACGAGGTGCGCGACGTCAACCGCGTGGTGCTCGACGTGACGTCGAAGCCCCCGGGGACCATCGAATGGGAGTGAGCCGCGGCTGACTTTCCGCGGTGACCGGCGCCGCCGTCCGATCTCGGGCGGCGGCGCCGTCGTTCCGTCACCGGGCCCGCGCGGCCGCGGCTGTCTCCCCGCGGCGTTCGCCGCGCGGGTGGGGACGGCGCGGGTG
>NZ_QAJB01000277.1:0-1022 GCF_003061325.1 Microbacterium sp. HMWF026 | reverse complement strand
GCGGCGACGTCGCCGCGGGCGACGGTCAGATCCAGGCGTACGTCGCGCCCGCCGAGGCCACCTCGGCGGTGGTCGACCGTGCCGACGGGTACAGCGCCACCACCTACGCCAAGATGGCGGCCGACTCCGGCATCACCAACCCCTCGAACTTCTATGTCAACGACCCGACGGCGCCCATCCAGTGGCCCTTCGCGGTCGGCGTGCCGATCACCTACGGCTTCGGCATGCGCGAGGGCGGCTTCCACGAGGGCGCCGACTTCGTCCCCGGCGAGGGCTCGCCCGTGCAGGCGATCGCCGACGGCACCGTGCGCATCGCGACCGAGCAGGGCGGCGCCTTCGGCGTCACCGTCCTCATCGACCACCAGATCGACGGGCAGCTCGTGTCGAGCCGCTACGGCCACATGCAGTACGGCTCGCTCCAGGTCACCCAGGGCCAGCACGTCAAGGTCGGTCAGTTCCTCGGACGCACCGGCAACACCGGTCGATCGTTCGGTGCGCACACGCACGTCGAGATCCTGCAGAACGGCACGACGCCGATCGACCCCATCGCGTGGCTGCGTCAGCACGCCGGCGGGTGACCGATTGGTGTGAGAGTATCGAGTTCTGATATTCTCTTCTAGTTGCCCGGAGCGATCCGGGTACGCCCCGATAGCTCAGTGGCAGAGCACTTCCATGGTAAGGAAGGGGTCGTCAGTTCAATCCTGACTCGGGGCTCAAGGCATCCTCATCCGAATCCTGGATGCCGTGCGGCGGGGTAGCTCAGTTGGTGAGAGCGCACGACTCATAATCGTGAGGTCGCGGGTTCAAGCCCCGCTCCCGCTACGGATGAAGCCCCGGAGATCCGGGGCTTCCGTCGTTTCTGGGTGCCGCGGGCTCGGCCCGCGTCCCCGCCAAGGCGCGTGCGCGTTTCGCCCTCGCCCAGCGCCGATCACCGGCCCCCGCGGTGCACAACGGCGGGGGTTTTCGCCGCCACGCCGGTGGGTCGGTGCAGACGACGGCGTGTCGGCGACGATTCCCGCCGC
>NZ_QAJB01000276.1:2768-7964 GCF_003061325.1 Microbacterium sp. HMWF026 | reverse complement strand
CCCCACCCCCGCGATCTCTGACGCGCCGACCGACACGGATTCGGATGCCACCCCCGAACGGCCGCAGCACCCTCGCTCGCACCCGCGCCGGTCTCGGGTCCTCGTCATCGGCGCCGTCGTCCTGGTGGCGGCGATCTGAATCACCACGCGGCTGCTCGCGCAGGGTGCGGGGAGCGATCCGCTCCGCGCCGGAGTCGAGGAGGTCGCCCGGCTGAGCCCCGACCCCGGCTACGAGGCACCCGGGGTGCTGTACCGGGGGGTGACCGGGAAGGTGACGGAGTACACCGCCTTCGAGGGCTTCCGGGTCATCTCCTACCCCTCCTTCCGCGAGGGAGACCAGATGCCGAGGTGCAGGACCATCTGGCAGCCCGACCTGCTGGAGGAGGACGGATCGGGCCTCTCGTACGGCGGGGAGGGCCTGGTGCCGTCGTGCGGAGCGGGTGCCTTCCCGGCGGCCTACATGATTCTGCTGGCGGACGGTTCGGCCGAGCGTGCTCTCACCGACCTTTCGCCCGACACCGCTCTGCAGTTCGTCTACGACGCGGACGTCGACCAGATCGTGGTGCTCCGCGGCTGACCGCCGCATCCCGTACCGCCCTCGCGGAGGAGCACCCTCCGGAGCCCGCGCGCTCCCTCGGCCGTCCGCGCGCACGGACCCGAAAACGACGACGCCCCGGCGTGAACCGGGGCGTCGTCGACGAACGGGTCTCAGGCCGCGGTCGTCACCGCGAACTGCACCGAGCCCTGCTCGGGGTCGATCTGCGCGTCGAGGACGCGATCGTCGAGCACGGCGGCGGCGTCGCTGTCGAGGAAGACGCGCGCTCCGGCGCTCTCGACGACGGTGTCGGCCGGCTCGGGGGCGTCGACGACCGACAGCGCGAACTGCGACTCGGGCGAGCCGGCGCCCTCGATGCGCACCCCGCCCTGCGGGGCGTCGGGGATCTGCGCGGTGATGGTCTTGACGGCGGTCGTGGCCTCTTCGGTGAGCGTCAGCATGGGTGACTCTCCTTCTCTGATCGACGACAGGAGTCAGCCACGATGCCGAGAATCGGCCCTGCTCTCAACCTCAGGCGCCCATTGCCAGGGCTTTCCCACCGGTCGTCCAGGGGTCAGGGCAGCAGCCCCGCGCGCCGCGCCCGGGTCACCGCCGCGTGGCGGGTCGAGGCGTCCAGTTTCGACATCGCCGAGGCCAGGTACGACTTCACCGTGGTCTCTCGAAGCCCCAGGGATGCCGCGATCTCGCCGTTCGTCGACCCCACCGCCGCGCAGGCCAGCACGTCGATCTCGCGGCGCGACAGGTGGATGTCGGTGTCGACCGAGCCGGTCGGCCCGTCCCCGGTGAGGGCGGCCAATCGCCCCTCGATGTCTTCGAGGCGACGGCGCAGGTCGTCGTCGCCCACGGTCGCCGCGATACCCCGCAGCTGCGCGTAGCTCTCGCGGATCTCTTCTCGCGCACCGGCGCTGATGCCGCCCTCGGGGGCGGGGGAGCGGGCGAGGCGTCGCTCGACCTCGGCACGCACGCGCAGTTCGGTGCCGAGCTCTCCGGCCACGTCGAACGCGGGGCGCGCCTCGACCTCGCCGACGGGCGCTTGCGCCCACGAGCCGCAGTAGAGCACGCCGCGGGCAGCGCCGCTCACCAGGACGGGTACCGCGAACAGCGTCGCGATCCCCTCGCCGAGGATGGCGCGGTCGTAGTCGTGGGTGATCGTGCGCGAGGTGCGGTAGTCCAGGGTCATCCGGGGCCGGCGTTCCACGAGGGCTCGGCCACCGAGGCCGCGGGTGGCGTGCACGACCAGGCCGTCGATGCTGCGGGTGCGGGCGCCCACGATGGTGGTCACGTGGACGGCGCCGTCGTGCTCGAGACCGCCGAAGGCGACGGGGAAGTGCGTGCGTCGGGCGAGTTCGGACACGGCGTGCGACACCAGGGTCGCATCGTCTCGAAGAGCGGAGGGTGCGGACACGCACTACCTACTTCCGGGGGTGACGGCGTCGTCGCCGCGTTTCGTAGCGTCGACCATACCACCGGGGAAGCAACGGCCGACCCGGACTTTTCTCCCCGATCGGCGCAGTGCTGCGCCGTACTCATGAGGCAAGGAGGCCACATGACGGACCGTCGGATCGACGACGCTCACACGAGCGGCGTCGACTACATCGCGGTCGAGGAGTCCGCCCCGTTCCGGGAGTTGAAGCGGCGTCAACGCAGCTTCGTCTTCCCGCTCGCGGTGGCGTTCCTCGTCTGGTACTTCGTCTACGTTCTACTGTCGTCCTTCGCGCCCGGGTTCATGGCCCAGCCCGTGTCGGGCGCGATCACCGTCGGCCTGCTGTTCGGCCTGGGGCAGTTCGTCACCACGTTCGCCATCACGATGGGCTACGTCGCGTACGCGAACCGTCGCCTCGACCCGGGCGCCGAGCAGCTGCGCGATGAGCTCGAGCGCGCCGAGGGAGGTCGCTCGTGAACGACGTGCTCGCCTCCATCGACGCGGCCGTGCAGACGGTCGAGAACAACCCGGTGCTGAACATCTCGATCTTCGGCGCCTTCGTCGCGGTGACCCTCTTCATCGTCATCCGCGCCAGCCGCAACAGCAAGACCGCCGCGGACTACTACGCCGCGGGTCGCTCGTTCACCGGTCCGCAGAACGGCTTCGCGATTGCCGGCGACTACCTGTCGGCGGCATCGTTCCTGGGCATCGTCGGTGCGATCGCGATCAACGGCTACGACGGGTTCCTGTACTCGATCGGGTTCCTCGTGGCGTGGCTCGTGGCGCTGCTGCTGGTGGCCGAGCTGATGCGCAACACGGGCAAGTTCACGATGGCCGACGTGCTGTCGTTCCGCCTCAAGGAGCGCCCGGTGCGCATGGCCGCGGCGATCACCACGCTCGCGGTGTGCTTCTTCTATCTGCTCGCGCAGATGGCCGGTGCCGGTGGTCTGGTGTCGCTGCTGCTCGGCATCACCGAGCGCGTGGGGCAGTCCATCGTCGTCGCCGTGGTCGGCATCCTGATGATCGTCTACGTGCTCATCGGCGGCATGAAGGGCACCACGTGGGTGCAGATCGTCAAGGCGTTCCTGCTCATCGGCGGCGCCGTGGTCATGACCATCTGGGTGCTGGCGATCAACGGGTTCAGCCTGAACACCCTGCTCGAGAGCGCGGTGGCCGCGTCTCCGAAGGGGGATGCCGTGCTCGCGCCGGGTCTGCAGTACGGCAAGAACCCGTGGGACTTCATCTCGCTGGCCCTGGCCCTCGTGCTCGGCACCGCGGGCCTGCCCCACGTGCTGATGCGCTTCTACACGGTGCCCACCGCGAAAGAGGCCCGTCGGTCGGTGGTGTGGGCGATCTGGCTGATCGGCCTGTTCTACATCCTCACCCTCGTCCTGGGTTACGGCGCGGGGGCACTCGTGGGCTCCGAGGCGATCCTGGCGGCACCGGGCGGCGTGAATGCCGCAGCCCCGCTGCTCGCCTTCGCCCTCGGCGGTCCCCTGCTGCTCGGGTTCATCTCGGCGGTGGCGTTCGCGACGATTCTGGCGGTGGTGGCGGGCCTCACGATCACCGCGGCGGCGTCGTTCGCGCACGACATCTACGCCAACGTGGTGAAGAAGGGCGACGTGCCGCCCGACGGCGAGGTCAAGGTCGCCCGTCGTACGGTGATCGTCATCGGTGTGCTGGCGATCCTCGGCGGCATCGGCGTGCAGGGGCAGAACGTGGCCTTCCTCGTGGCGCTGGCCTTCGCGGTCGCCGCCTCGGCGAACCTGCCGACGATCCTGTTCTCGCTGTTCTGGCGGCGCTTCACCACGCGCGGCGCGGTGTGGAGCATGTACGGCGGCCTGGGTTCGGCGCTGGTGCTGATCTTCCTCTCGCCGGTGTTCTGGGGGACGCCCACCAGCGTCTTCGTGGACACGGGGGTGGCGATCTGGCCCCTGAACAACCCGGGCATCGTGTCGATTCCGCTCGGCTTCTTCTTGGGGTGGCTGGGATCGGTGACCTCGCGCACCGCCGAGGACCGCCGCAAGGCCGCCGAGATGGACGTCCGTTCCCTCACCGGCTTCGGCGCCGAGAAGGCGTCCAACCACTGACGGACGCCGCTCGACGAAGGAGCGCCCGGTCACCGCGTCTCGCGGGGCCGGGCGTTCCGTCGTTCAGCCCGCCGCCCGCAGGCCCCCGGCATCCCGAACCGCCCCCTCGATCCCGAGCAGGTGCCGCTTGACCTCGGGGTGGCCGCCGTACTCGCCGATCGAGCCGTCGGCGCGCACCACCCGGTGCACCGGCACCACGATCGAGAACGGACTCGCGGCGCACGCGGTGCCGACCGCGCGGGCCGCGCCCGGCGCCCCGGCCATGACGGCGACTTCGCCGTAGGCCGCGGTCTCGCCGTAGGGGATCTCGAGCGTGGCCTCGAGGGCCGCGCGGGTGAAGCCGCGGACCAGGCGCCAGTCGAGCGGCACGTCGAACGCCTGTCGTGCCCCGTCGAAGTACTCGTCGAGCTGGCATACGAGGTCGGCACCCGGGGCGGGATCGGGATCGGGGACGACGCCGAGCCGGGCGGCGATCTCGGCGCGCGCGCGGTCGAGCCCCTCGTGTGCGACGTCGAGGCGCACGAGCGCGTCGTCGACGAAGGTGAGCAGGACGGGGCCCACCGGGCTGTCGTAGTCGGTGCTGGTGACTCTGTTCATGCGCCCATCCTGACGACCCCCTCGACGGCGCGGACCGGCCCCGCCGCGATCGGGGGAGAGTGCGGCCGGATGCCCCGTCGGGGAGGAACGGCCGGTGATCCGGCGTGTCGCCGATTGTCGCGAAACTCGGGCCCGCTGCGCGCGATCCCGAGTCGCCCGGCTTAGTCTGACAGGTGTGTGGCGAGCTGAGGACGGTACCGTGACCGGTGCCCACGGAGACGATTCGACGTCGTCCGTCGATCCGGGCGAGCTGCGATTGTCGGAGCCCGGCATCGTGGTCCGCCATGTGGCCGACCCCGAACGCGACCGCATCCGGTCCGAGGCCGCCGCCCTCGGCGGGCGCTCGACGCTGCTGCGGTTCGACGACGCGCGCGACGCGGGCATCGACATCACCAAGGCGCACCCCGGCTCCCTCCCGCAATTCATCACGGGGCGCGCCACCATGCTCTCCAACCTCTTCCGCGACGAGGTCGCGCTGCGCACGGCCCGCATGGCCGCCGACCGCATCACCGCGAAGAACGTCGAGCTGC
>NZ_QAJB01000276.1:0-2756 GCF_003061325.1 Microbacterium sp. HMWF026 | reverse complement strand
TCGGCGGGGTCGAGTGGTCGGCCCCCGTGCTGCTGCGCCCGTTGGCCATCCGCCGCCACCACGGCGACTTCGAGCTGAAGCTCCACGGCGCGTTCGTCATGAACCCCGAGCTGGCGCGCGCGTTCCGCACGCACCTCGGCATCCAGATCGACAGCGCCGCCCTCGCGGGCCTGGCCTACGACCAGGGCGTCTTCAAGCCGCAGCCCGTCATCGACCACATCCGCCGCCTGACCTCGCACGTGCCGACGTTCGTCGTGCACCCGCGCCTGGTCATCTCGTCGTTCGCCGACGTCGGCTCGGGTATGGCGCGCGACACCCACGACCTCGACGACACGCTGCTGAACGCGCTCGCCGGTCATCCCGACGACCGCGCGCGGATCACCGTCCGCCGCGCCGATCCGGTGGTCGTCGGCCCCGACGAGCGCACGCCCGCGGCCGACACGCTGCTCCTCGACGCGGATGCCGAGCAGGAGCGCGTCCTCGCCCGCATCTCGGCGGGTCACTCGCTCGCCGTGCACACGCTGCCCGGCACCGGTGGCACGCAGACGGTCATCAACGCGATCGGTCAGCTCGTCCACGCGAACAAGCGCGTGCTCGTGGTCAGTGCGCGCCGCTCCACGCTCGACGGCATCCGCCATCGCCTGGCCGGAGTCGGTCTGACGGGCCTCACGGTGTCGCCGCACCACGTGCGCCGCGACCTCATCCGCGCGATCGGGCGGAACGAGAAGGCCGAGCAGCCCAAGGTCGCCGAGATCGACGACGCCCTGGTGCGCCTGCGCACGGTGCTGCGCGATTACCGCTCCGCCGTCACCGAGCCGCACCTGGCGCTGGGCGTCTCGGCGCTCGACGTGCTGCGCGCGCTGACGTCGTTGGCATCCACCTCTCCGGCTCCCTCGACCGAGGCCCGTTTCGACCTCGCCACCCTCGAGAAGCTCGCGGGGCGCAGGGATGCCGCGGCCCGCGCGCTCGCGATGGCCGCGCGCCTGGGCGAGTTCCGCTTCGGACCCGACGATTCGCCCTGGTACGGCGTCAGCTTCACCCGCACCGAGGACGCGCGCGCCGCGCACGACCTCGCCGGAAAGCTGCACACGCAGGACGTGCCGCGCCTGCTCGAGCGCGGGTACGAGCTCATCGCGCAGACGCGCATGCGGCCGTTTCAGACGGTGTCGGAGCTCGGGTCGTACCTCAAGCTGCTGCAGGGCATCCGCGAGTCGCTCGACCGGTTCAGCCCCAGCGTCTTCGAGCGTCCGCTCGGCGAGCTGATCGACGCGCACTCCCCGCGGCGCGACGCGTCCGCGATGAGCGGCCCCAACCGTCGCCGCCTCAAGCGCCTGTCGAAGGAGTACGTGCGCCCGGGCGTGCACGTGCCCGACATGTACGAGGCGCTCGTGCGCATCCAGCAGCAGCGCACCGAGTGGCAGCGGGTCGTCGAAGCCGGCGTCACCCCCGAGGTGCCGCTCGGCCTGGCCGATGTGCACGTGGCCTGGCAGCGCACCGACGCGCTGCTCGGCGAGCTCGACCAGATCCTCGGCCGCCAGGGCTCCGAGCGTCTCGCGACGCTGCCCGTGCAGCGGCTCGTGCGCACCCTCGCCGGCCTCGCGGCCGAGTCGACGTTCTTCGACAACCTCGTCGAGCGCGCCCAGCTGCGCTCCGAGCTCGCCCGCCTGGGGCTGGAGCAGTTGCTCGTCGAACTGTCGGTCCGCCACGTCCCCGAGGAGCGCGTCGGCACCGAGCTGGAGTTCGTCTGGTGGCAGTCGGCGCTCGAGCACCTGCTGCGCACGGATCGTGCGCTGCTGGGGGCCAACACGAGCGTCGTCGACCGCCTCGAGCGCGACTTCCGTCTCGTCGACGAGGCCCACGCGGCCGCCGCCGGACCGCTGCTGGCGGCCGAATTGGCCACGCAGTGGCGTATCGGCATCGTCGACCACGCCGACGAGGCCACGGCGCTCAAGCGCGTCCTGAAGGACGGCCTGCACACGGCGCAGGAGATCTCGGATGCCGCGCCCACGCTGCTGCGCACCCTCGCGCCGGTGTGGCTGGCATCGCCCTACGAGGTGCCCGACGTGCCGCACGACCTGGCGTTCGACGTGGTGATCATCGCCGACGCCGCCGCGCTGTGCCTGGCCGAGGCGACCCCGGCGTTGCGCCGCGCACGGCAGATCGTGCTGTTCGGCGACCCGGTGGTGCAGAAGCCGACGCCGTTCCGCGTCAGCGCCTCGGTCGATCCCGCGGTCGACGAGGCAGACGAGGTGCCCTTCGACGGGGTGTCGGTCTTCGAGCGCGTCGCCGAGCTGCTGCCGGTCGAGACGCTCACCCGCAGCTATCGCGCCGGGGGAGAAGACCTCTCGCAGCTCGTCAACGACGCCTTCTACGGCGGCGAGATCGTGTCGCTGCCCTGGGCCGGTTCGTACCTGGGCCGCGGCAGCCTGAGCGTGGACTACGTCGAGGGTGGCGTCGGTGCGCCCGATCCCGTCAGCGGCGCGGTCGAGAGCCCCGACGCCGAGGTCGCCCGCGTGGTCACGCTGGTCGTGGAGCACGCGGTCAACCGCGCGTCCGAGTCCCTCATGGTCGTCACCGCGAGCCGCAGGCACGCCGAGCGCGTGCGCGCCTCGGTCGTGGCGGCGCTGGCGGGGCGGTCGGACGTGGCCGAGTTCGTCTCGAGGGATGCCGCCGAGCCCTTCGCCGTTCTGACGCTCGAGGAGTCGGTGGCCGAGAGCCGCGACCGGGTGGTGTTCTCGCTCGGGTTCGGACTGACC
>NZ_QAJB01000275.1:0-4416 GCF_003061325.1 Microbacterium sp. HMWF026 | reverse complement strand
GGCGTCGTCGGGGCCGCGGGGCGGTTGCGCAGGGAGGAGAGGTCGACGGCACCGCGCATGACGGAACCGGGGGCGGCGGGAGTGCTCACGGGGACACCTTCGCTTCGAGGAGGCTGGATCGATAACCGAGCAGGCGGATCTGATCGTCGGAGCCCTGGCTGGGCACGTAGAAGAACACCTGGTCGGAGTAGGTCGTGGTGAATCCTGTCGCGGACTGGTCGACGCCCGTGAGCGCCTTGACGGCGGGGTTGTTGTCGAGCTTGATGACCGCGTCGGCGTTGGTGGGCTTGGCCGTGTCGCTCTCGTAGACGTTCACCGCGACGATCGCACCGGTGTCCAGCGTCGCCAGGGCGATGGGCGAGGCCGGGCCGGCCGAGGCCTCGAAGCTGATCTGCGCCGTGCCCGCACCGGTCTGGTTGAGCTCGTCGGTGCGTTTGGTCTTGTTGTCCTGGATGGCCGTGAGCAACAGGTCGTTCGCCGTGTCGAAAAGGGGGTACGACGCGCTGTTCTGACCGTTGTTGATGATGTCGGCGTAGGCGGCGGCGACCTTCTCGGGCGCCATCACCAGGAACGACGAGTCCGGCGGTACCTGGGTGGCGCCGACGTAGGCCGCGGCGAGCTCGGGCAGGTTGGTCGAAGCCTCGAGGTTGCCGACGTAGGAGGCTTTGTACTCCTCCCACGGGGTCTGCTGCGTCATCATCATGATCGTCGTGGTCGGGGTCGCGGCATCCGCGGACTCGACCACGGTCATCAGGGTGCGCGGCCACGTGCCCGTGGTCTGCGGGAGGACGATCTGCACGGGCTCGGCCGGGATCGCGGGCAGAGCCGGTCGGTCCGAGATGGCGGCCCGCAGCTTGTAGTTGGTCTGGCGCTCCGCCAGGGCCGGTCCGGACAGACGCTGCGCCGCGGCGTTGGCGTCGAGGGCGGCGTCGGCCTGAGCGACCGACTGCGAGACGCGCGAAACGATGCGCTGCGCCTGCGATTCGGTGACCGCCGGCGGGAACTGCCCCTCGGGCACGATCACCGTCGGGGTGGGGCTGGGCGACTCGGACGCGGCGAGCTGGGGCCACGCGTCGGCGGAGCAGCCGGCCATCAGCGCTACCGAGACGCCCAGGGCGGGTACGGCGACGAGGGCCCGACGGGCTCCTCGTCCACGACGAGCCGGACTCTGGCTGACGACGCCCTTCGCCTCGGCATCGGCGTCGACGGTCGAGATGGGCTCGGTCACCGGCAGGGGCAGGCCCTTGCGGCGCGGACGACGCTGACGGCGCACGTGCCGGATGCCGAGCACGTACAGCACCAGGCCGATCAGCAGCACGATGCCACCGCCCACGATGAGCGGCCCCGACAGCGGGGTCGAGTTGTCGATCGGCCAGGTGACGCTGACGTTCGCGGGGGCGGGAGCGGTGCCGTCGGAAGCGATGAGCACGCTCATGTCGCTCGGCAGCTGCAGCGTGGTCGAGAGGGTGCCGGTCTGCTCGTACTCGTCGAGCCACAGGTCGGAGTCCACCGGCGAACGCCCGCTGGACACCGGCGTCACGCTGGGCTGGACCGCGGAGGTCTGCACGACACCGTCACCGTCGACGGTGACGGCGGTGTAGGGCACGTCCGCAAGCCACGCCTTGACGTCGGCGGTGCGCCCGTACGAGGCGAACACCGCACCGTCGCCCTCGACGCGCAGGGTCTGCGCGCCCGGGACGCTCGTCAGCACCGCGCCGTCGACGAGCGTGTACGCCGTCGTCCCATCGGTCTGCACCGTGGCGGACGTCTCTGACGGGCCCTGGAACACGGTCCGTTGCGCGATCCCCGCACCGATCATGGCGGCGGCGATGACGAACGCCACCACGGCCCAGACGAATCTCACGCTTCACACCATCCCCACCGGCGGCTCGGGTGCCACCGAAGAATCGACGTTTCAGACTATCCGAGGGCGCCTGAAAGTTCTCGGCATGGTCCGCTCGCGCACCGTGCCGTGCGCCGCGCGCCGCGGAGTGCGCCGCGTCAGTATCCTGACGGGACGGGCACGACCGCCCGGCTGAGGCGGGAGTCGTTCGGCATGAAGATCCACAATCCCTTCCGGGTGGCGCTGCTGGCGACCCTCGGCGTGGGCGTCGGCCTGCTGATCATCGGCAGCGTGCAGAATCTGTCGACGATCCTGCTGTACGTCGGCACCGCGCTGTTCCTCTCGCTCGGCCTCGATCCGGTCGTGTCGTTCCTCGAACGACGGGGACTGCCCCGATGGGCGGCGGTGCTCGTGACGATCCTCGCCGTCCTCGGCATCTTCACCGGGATCATCTTCATGGTCGTGCCGATCATCGTCAGTCAGATCGGCCAGCTCGTCTTCCAGATCGAGCAGCTGCTGCAGCCCGGTCGCTGGAACGAGATCGTCGCGCAGGTGCAGACGTGGGTGTCGCAGACCCTCCCCTGGCTCAAGATCGACGACGTCTGGGCGAGCATCCAGCGCTGGTTCACCACCCTCGACGTCGGATCCATCTCGACCATGATCGGCAACAGCCTGCTCACGGGTGCGGGAGCGGTTGCGGCGGGACTGGGCGGAGCGTTCATCGTGCTCATCCTGACCATCTACTTCACGGCATCCACCCCGTCCCTGAAGTCCGCGGTCTATCAGCTGGTGCCGGCGTCCAAGCGCGCCCGGTTCATCGAGCTGTCCGAGAAGATCACCGATTCGGTCGGCTACTACGTCATGGGTCAGGTGAGCCTGGGCGTCATCAACGGCGTTCTCAGTGCGATCTTCCTGTCGATCATCAACGCGCCGTTCCCGGCGGTGCTGGCCGTGGTCGCGTTCTTCTTCTCGCTGATCCCGCTCGTGGGCACGTTGACCGGATCGACGATCATCGTCCTCACGTGCCTGCTCCCCGGCCTCGGGTCGCCCACCGCAGCGCTCATCGCCCTGATTTACTACCTCGTCTACATGCAGATCGAGGCCTATGTGATCTCGCCGCGCATCATGAACCGCGCCGTCTCGGTGCCGGGTTCGGTCGTGGTGATCTCGGCGCTGGCCGGTGGTGCACTGCTCAACCTGCTCGGCGCCCTCATCGCCATTCCGGTCGCCGCCAGCATCCTCATCATCTACCGCGAGGTCGTCATCCCGCGGCAGAACGAGCGGTAACGCGGATCAGACCTCGTCCCACTCCGTCGGCAGCGGCAGCGCGTCGGGGTTGACGGCGGCGACGATCTCGGTGAGCACACGACGGGTCTGGGTCTCGCCCACCCACAGGTGCTTGGCGCCGTCGACCGGGATGAGCGTGGCGCCGGGCACCGACGAGAAGCGCTCGCGCGCCTCGGCGGGACGCAGGTAGTCGTCGAACTCCGGCACGAGCACGATCATCCGACGGGGGTCGTCTGCCCAGGCGGCCACCTCGTCGGCGGTCGCGCGGTGCAGCGGAGGCGAGAGCAGGATGACGCCCTCGATGTCGTGGTCGCGTCCGTACTTCAGGGCGAGCTCGGTACCGAACGACCACCCCACCAGCCACGGACGCGGAAGGCTCCGCTCGCGGGCGAAATCGACCGCGGCGGCCACGTCGAACACCTCGTTGGCACCGCCGTCGAACGATCCCTCGCTCGTCCCCCGCGGCGAGGTCGTGCCCCGCGTGTTGAACCGCAGAACGGCGAGATCGGCCAGCGCCGGCAGTCGTCCCGCCGCCTTGCGCAGGATGTGCGAGTCCATGAATCCGCCCGCCGTGGGCAGGGGATGCAGGGTCACCAGCGTCGCGACCGGCTCGCGCTCGAGAGGAAGGGCCAGTTCGCCGACCAGCGTCAGCTCGTCGACCGTGCGCAGTTCGATGTCCTCGCGGCGAGCGGGCAGAAGGACGGGTCCGCGAATCTCCATCAGGCGATCCTCCAACAGTGCGAGTGCCAATGACGGCGGGCGGCGAGGTCGGCGGCGTCACCGAGCACTCCGTCGGCCCGCCAGACGACGAGGTGGGGGGTGCCGGCGGGCACGGTGCGACCGCAGCCCGGGCAGACGTAATCCTTGACCGCCTGCGAACCGGCCAACGGCTGGACCGTCCACTCGGCACCGCGCTTGGTCTCGGTGCGCTTCCACCCGGCGATGAGGCGATCGAGCGACTCGTCGCCGCGGCTCGGTTCGGGACGACGTCTACGGGAGCGGGGCATGGATGCCGCTCACCACCAGTGGTTGCTGGTCCAGAACGCGTAGGCTCCGGCCCAGCTGCCGTAGCGTCCGACCGCGTAACCGGTTCCCCAGCGCAGGTTGTCGACCGGGTCGTACCCGTTTCCGGGGACCTTGCTGCACGGCAGCGCCTGCACGAGGCCGCAGGCGCCCGAGGACCGGTTGGTCGCGTTGGGGTTCCAGCCGCTCTCGCGGCTGACGATGTAGTCGACGTAGCCCATGTCGGCCTCGGAGATGCCGGCGGCGGCCATCCACTCGGCGGG
>NZ_QAJB01000027.1:0-12450 GCF_003061325.1 Microbacterium sp. HMWF026 | reverse complement strand
GGGTGAGGTCGGGCGCGAGGAAGGGGTTGGCCATCTGCCGCGCCTCGATCGAGGCCGGCACGACCTGCTTCTCGGCGAGGGCCGCGGGAACGACCGGCGCGACCTTTGGGGTGTTGTCGGTGATGATGAGCTCATCGGCGGGCAGCTCGGCGCCCGACTCGAGCAGCCAGTCGCGACGCATGCGACGGGCGACCGGCGAGGTGGCGGCGTCGACCTCGAGCAGCTGGATCAGCGAGGTGTCGCGCGCGGCGGTCTTGGCGAGGATGGTCGCCACACCGTCGAGGCGCTTGAGCAGCTCGGCACGCGCGGCGTCGGTGATCTCGGTGTCGGCCTTGACCCGGGCGCGCTCCTCGCGGACGAGGAAGGCGATCACCTGGAACTTGACGCGGTTGGTGGGTCCGAGCTTGCCGCGCTGCGCCTTGGCCTCGACCTCGCGCACCTTGCGCGCGAGGATCGGGATGACGGGGGCTTCGTCGTCTCGTCGGGATGACGTGGTCTTCCTGCGCCGCTGGCTCGAGCTACGGGCGGCGGTTGCCGTGGTCGGCATGCTCCTCCTGAGCGTGTCGTCCGGAACGGGTCCGGGACGTCCCGGCCAGTGGCCGGTGGATCAGTGACCCCGGGGGACATCACCCGGCACGCCGCCGGAGCGGCTGTGCCTGCGACCCGAACGCGCAGACCGGAACGGTGCGCGAGGGGGCGGATGGCGGGATCGCGTCCATTCTAGCCGTTCGCGGGCCGGTCATCCCCCCACGGTCGACAGAATGTCCTGCGTGTACCCCTCGGGGTTCACATTGATCCACGAGGTGGACACCCAGATGTCACCCATGATGGCCTGGGTCTCGCCGCGCTCGTAGGGTCGGTCCTCGAGCGAGACCCCGCGCTGTTCGATGCGGCACGTGATGGTCCCGTCCGCGTCGTCGCAGCCGAAACCCGAGCCGGTCAGCGCGTCGCGGATGGTCGCCGCCTGCGTCGCATCGACGATCGAGACGTTCGTCGCGAGCCCCCGGTCACCGGGCCCTCCCCACGTGCACCGCAGCGTCGGGATGGTCTGCAGCAGCTCGAGCAGCGGCGCCTGCGCGCTCGAGAGCAGCGTCACCTCGGGATCGTTGAGGGGGGAGATCTCGTTCTCGAGGGTCGACCGCATCGCCGCGGAGTACACGCCGTCGCACGAGGCCGGCAGCGCCGTCGCGGGCGTCGCACTGACCGTCGGGGTGGGCGTCGCCGAGGAGGTCTGCGAGGGCGCGGCCGACGAGGACACCGGACCGGCCGACGGGGCGGCGGTCTCGGCCTCGGGGACGCACGCCGACAGGACGAGGGCGACAGCGGCGGCGGTGACGCCGGCGACGGCGACGCGGGCGAGGGGGGACATGCAACCTCCAGGGATCGCCTCGACCCTAACGCGGGGCCGGGGCGAACCCCGGGTGTCAGCCCGCGCGCCGCAGACGCAGGCTGTTGAGTACGACGAACACGCTCGAGAACGCCATCGCCGCCCCGGCCAGCATCGGGTTGAGCAGGCCGAGCGCGGCCAGGGGCAGCGCCGCCACGTTGTACGCGAACGCCCAGAACAGGTTGCCCCGGATGACGCGCATGGTGCGGCGGCTGAGGGCGACCGCGGTGACGATCCCGTGCGGGTCGTCGCGCATGAGGGCCACGTCGCTCGCGTGCAGCGCGGCATCCGTGCCCCCGCCCATCGCGATGCCCAGGTCGGCCGACGCGAGGGCGGCGGCGTCGTTCACGCCGTCTCCGACCATCGCGACGGTGCGCCCCTCGGCGCGCAGGGCGGCGATCTCGGCGACCTTCCCCTCGGGCAGCACCCCCGCGCGCACCCTCGGGATGCCGAGCTCGGCGGCGACGGCGCGGGCGACGTGGGGATTGTCGCCGGTGAGCAGCACCGGTTCCAGTCCCATCTCGCGCAGTCGGGCGACTGCCGCGGCGCTCTGCGGCCGTACCGTGTCGGCGATCTCGATGACGACGCGGACCGACGGCTGCCCCGCGGCATCCGCCCATCCGGCGACCACGACCGTGCCCCGCTGCTCTCCCGCCTCGACGGCGGCGGCGAGCTCGGGACTCAGCGCGGCGCCGAGCTCGGCGGCGAGCGCCGGCCGGCCGGCGAAGACGCGCACCCCGTCGACGATGCCGGTCACCCCGCGTCCGGGAAGCGCCTCGAGGTCGCGGGCCACCTCGCCGTCTCCGGCCGCCACGACGATGGCTCGAGCGATGGGGTGCTCCGACCCGCGTTCGACGGACGCGACGCGCTGCAGGGCGGCGTCGGCATCCTGCGCCCGCGCGGGCGTGACCCGCGTGACGCTCATGCGTCCCGCGGTGAGGGTCCCGGTCTTGTCGAGCACGATCGTGTCGATGCGCTCGGCGGATTCGAGCGCGGCCGGACCGGTGACCAGGATGCCGAGCTGAGCGGCACGACCGGTGCCGACCAGGATCGCGATGGGCGTGGCGAGGCCCAGGGCGCAGGGGCACGCGATAATCAGCACCGCGACGGCGGCGGTGAAGCCGGCGGCGATCGGCTGGCCGGCGACGAGCCAGGCGACGAGGGTGAGCACCGCCAGCACGATGACGCTCGGGACGAAGACGCCCGAGATGCGGTCGGCGAGCCGCTGCACGCGGCTCTTGCCGAGCTGAGCGTCCTCGACCAGGCGGGCGATGCGCGCGAGCCGCGTCTGCTCGCCCACGCCGGTCGCCCGCACGACGAGACGACCGCCCGAGGCGATCGTGCCGCCGGTCACCGTCGAGCCGGGTCCGACGTCGACGGGGAGCGACTCCCCGGTCAGCATGCTCTCGTCGATCGAGGCGCGTCCGTCGACGACCACTCCGTCGGTGGCGACGGTCGCACCGGGGCGGACGACGAACTCGTCCCCCACGGCGAGCCGGGCGATGTCGATACGGCGGCCGTCGGCGAGTTCGGCCTCGCGCGCGCCGAGATCGAGCAGTGACCGCAGCGCCGCTCCCGCGCGGCGCGTGGAACGCTGCTCGATCACGCGCCCCAGCAGCAGGAAGACGGTCACGGCGGCCGCGACCTCGAAGTACACGACCGAGGTCGCGTCGTGCACGGGACCGAAGAGCATGACCTCGTGACGGATGCCGATCCGCCCGGCCGAGCCGAAAAACAGGGCCCAGACGCTCCACAGGTACGCGGCGAAGGTGCCGAGGGTGATGAGCGTGTCCATGGTGGCGGCGCCGTGGCGGGCGTTGCGCAGGGTCGCGCGGTGGAAGGGCCAGCCACCCCAGAGCACGATCGGGGTCGCGAGCACGAGCGACATCCACTGCCACCCGGGGAACTGCAGAGCCGGGATCATTCCGACGGCGATCACCGGGACGGCGAGGACGAGCGAGACCCACAGGCGCACCCGCAGGGGGGTCGTCCCGGGGACGTCGGCGGTCTCGTGCACGTGCGCATGCTCGCTCTGCGCGGGTCGCGCGTCGGCGCCCGGTGCCACGTCGCCCCCGGTGACGGCATCCAGCTCTCCCCCGGGGACCGTCACCTCGACCGGCTGCGGCGGCACGGAGGCCGTTCGCGGCCGCACCCGCGCGTCGTAGCCCGCCGCGCGGACCGCGTCGACGAGAGCCGTGGTGTCGAGGGCGGCCGGATAACGCACCCGCGCGGTCTCGGTCGCGAGGTTCACAGCGGCATCGACCCCGTCGACGCGGCGGAGCTTCTTCTCGACGCGGGCGACGCAGCTCGCGCAGGTCATGCCCTCGATGTCGAGCACCGCCTCGGCGGTCGCTCCCCTGTCGGTGTCGTCGATCATGACGCCTCCTCTGCTCATCGCCGATAACACGATACCCCCAGGGGGTATTCCATCCTCGGCGAGGGCCTTGTCCACCCCCCGCCCAGACGTCGGCGGCCGACCCTACGCTGGGCACGTGGCCGAGCCGATGACACCCGAGCAGCGCGTGGTGCTGACGATCGCCGTCCTGGCATCCTTCGTGTCGTTCCTCGACGGCACGGTCGTCAACGTCGCCCTGCCGGCCATCGCGCGCGAGCTCGGGGGCGGACTGTCCACGCAGCAATGGGTCGTCGATGCGTACCTGGTGACGCTCGGCGCCTTCATCCTCGTCGCCGGTTCCCTCAGCGACGTCCTCGGACGCGTCGTCGTGCTGCGCATCGGCCTGCTCGGCTTCGGCGTCGCCTCGGTCGCGATCGCGGCCGCCCCCTCCGCGGAGTTCCTCATCGCCGCGCGAGCTCTTCAGGGCGTCGCCGGGGCCCTGCTCGTGCCGAGCTCGCTCGCCCTCATCACCTCGACGTTCCGCGGGCCGCCGCAGGCGCGCGCGATCGGCATCTGGACCGGCGCGACGACCGTGGCCATGCTCGCGGGCCCGCTCATCGGGGGGATCTTCGTCGACACCCTGTCGTGGCGGCTGGTCTTCCTCGTCAACGTCCTGCCCATCGGTGTGACGCTGTGGCTGCTCGCCCGCCTCGGCCACCGCGATCACCGCCGGCCCGGAGCCCGCGTCGACGTGCTCGGGGCGGTGCTGTGCGCCGCGGGGTTGGGAGGGGTGGTCTTCGCCCTCATCGAGCAGCCGAATCTCGGGTGGGCCTCGCCCGTCATCTGGGCGCCCGGCCTGATCGGCGCGGCCTCGTTCGCGGGCTTCCTCGTGCGCCAGCGTCTGGCGCGTCAGCCGATGATGCCGCTCGACCTGTTCCGCTCGCGCAACTTCTGGGCCGGTAATCTCGCCACGGTCTTCGTCTATGCGGCGCTCTCGCTCAACGGGTTCGTGCTCAGCGTCTACCTGCAGCAGGGGGCGGGACTGCCCGCGACGCTCGCGGGACTGGCATCCCTGCCCAGCACCATCCTCATGATCGCGCTCAGTTCGCGCATGGGCGCGCTGTCGGGACGCCTCGGACCGCGCCTGTTCATGACCCTCGGCCCCCTGGTCATGGCGATCGGCGCGCTGCTGCTGCTGAACGTGCGGAGCGACTTCGACTACTGGGCGCAGGTGCTGCCGGGGGTCGTCGTGTTCGGGCTCGGTGTGACCGCCACCGTGTCGCCGCTCACCGCCGCGGTGCTCGGCGCGATCGACTCCGAGCGGTCGGGCATCGCCTCGGCGGTCAACAACGCCGTGTCACGCGTCGCGGGTCTGCTCGCGATCGCCGCGGTGTCGGCGGTCGTGGGCGGGTCGCTCGACCTGGACGGCTTCCACCGCGCCGCGATCTTCGTCGCCGTGCTGATGGTGCTCGGAGCGGCGACGTCGTTCCTCGGCATCCGCAATCACCTGTCGCGCGCGGACTGATGGCCGCTCAGCGCAGGATCGCGCGCGAACGCTCGACGTCGTCGGCCATCTGCACGAGGAGCGCATCGATGCCGTCGAAGGCCGTCATGCCCCGCACGCGTTCGACGAAGCGCACCTCGACGTGGTGGCCGTACAGATCGAGACCGGTCTCGTCGATCACGTACGCCTCGACCTGCCGGGAGTGCACGTCGTCGAACGTGGGATTGGTGCCCACGCTGATGGCTGCGGGATAGCTGATGCGCCGCGCGCCGTCGACGTCGATCAGCCATCCGGCGTAGACGCCGTCGGCCGGGACGAAGCCCTCGAGATCGGGCGAGAGGTTGGCGGTCGGGTAGCCGAGCTCGCGTCCCCGCTTGAGACCGTGCACCACCTCGCCCCACACCGAGGGGGCCCGCCCGAGCAGGCGGGCCGCGGTCGAGATGTCGCCCGCCGACAGCGCCTCGCGGATCCACGTCGACGACACGCGCCGGTCCAGGTGCACCGCGCGCACGTCGTCGACGATGTCGACGCGGAAGCCGTGCTCGGCCCCCATACGCTCCAGCAGCGCGGGGTCGCCCGCTCCCCCGGCGCCGAAGCGGAAGTCGCGACCGACCAGCACCGTCCGCGCCTCGAGGGCGTCGACCAGGATGCGGCGCACGAACTCCTCGGCGGGGATCGAGGCGAGCGCCTCGTCGAAGGTGAGCAGCAGCGTCGCGTCCACCCCGGCGCGCTCCAGAAGTTCGAGCTTCTGGTGCGGCCCGATGACGTCCGGGGGGCACTTCTCGGGCCGCAGGACGCTCAGCGGGTTGCGGTCGAACGTGACCGCCACGACGCGCGCGCCATCCGAGGCGTCGACCCGCGCGCGGTCGATGACGGCGCGGTGTCCGGCGTGCACGCCGTCGAATTTGCCGATCGCGACGACCGAGGGACCGAATCGCGCGGGTACCTCGGCCGGATCGCGGAACACGATCACGACGCCGACCGGCGGTGCCGCACGAGCCACCAGAGCCCGAGGAAGGGCAGGACGAGCGGGATGAACAGATAGCCGTAGCCGTACACCGACCACACCGTGGGGTGCTGGAACAGCGCCGGCAGCACGAGGCTCAGGGTGCCGACGACGAGGACACCGACCAGTTCGAAGCCGATCGCGACCCACGCGACGCGGTACCACGCCGGTCGCGCCGAGAAGACGAGCGCGAGGGTCGCGAGGATGTAGACGACGGCGGCGAGGGCGGACAGCGTGTACGCCAGAGGGGCGTCGTCGAACTCGCGCACGATCTGCACGAAGGACCGGCCCGTGGCGGCGAGCGCCATGATGCCGTAGACGACGACGAGGACACGGCCGATGCCGGTCATCCCCCGGGAACGGGTGGGAGTGGTGGATGCCATGACCCCTCCATTCTAGGCGCCCCGGCGCCGTGGCATCCGGTGCCGTCAGGCGACCTGCACCGTCCAGATCACGTGCATGCGCCACACCATCACGGCGACGGCCAACGCCGCGACGCCCATGATGACCGTGCTCCAGCGGCTGCGCTCGATGAGCGCCCACGCCACTCCCGCGATGGGAACGAGCGCGGCGGACAAGAGGTAGGTCCAGAACTCCAGCAGGCTGCCCGAGGGGGCGTTGCCAGCGAAGGGGGCGATGATCGCCACGACGATCTGCACGACGAGCAGCAGTTCGATGAGGGCGAGCGCACCGACCGTGACGTCCCCGGGGCGACGGCCGATGAGCCCCGCGGCGACCGCCACGACCCCGGCGAGCACGGCCAGACCGACCTGCGCGAGCGTGAACCACAGGATCATCGAACGGCCTCCTCGGGCATGTTCATGACGCTCTTGAGCTGCGCCCCCCGCTTCTCGACGACGCCGATGAGACGGCCGTCGGGGTCGATCGCCGCCGCGACGGCGCCCGTGAGTCGTCCGCCCCCGTCGATGCGCTTTCCGTGCCGCAGATCACGGGCCTCGTCGGCTCCCACGGCGAGAGCGCCCATGACGACCGCCGCGGCGGTCGCGGGCTCGATGAGCGCCGCGTCGTCGAGGTCGTCGACGGATGCCGCGGCCGCGACGTCGAACGCGCCGATGCGCGTGCGGCGCAGCGCCGTGAGGTGCCCGCCCACGCCGAGGGCACGCCCGAGGTCGCGCGCGAGGGCGCGGATGTAGGTGCCGCTCGTGCAGTCCACGACGACGTCGAGCTCGATGGCGCCGTCGCGGCGACGCGCCGAGAGCACGTCGAAGCGCGGGACGGTCACGCGTCTCGCCTTCAGCTCGACCTGCTCGCCGGCTCGGGCGAGGTCGTAGGCACGACGCCCGTCGACCTTGATGGCCGACACGGTGCTGGGCACCTGGTCGATCTCGCCCGTCAGCGCGGCGATGCCGTCGCGGATGGCCGCATCGCTCACGGCGGCGATGGTCGCGGCATCCGCTCGCTCGATCTCGACCCCGTCGGCGTCGTCGCTGTCGGTCGACACCCCCAGCAGGATGGTCGCCTCGTAGGTCTTGTCGGCCCCGACGATGTAGGTGAGCAGCCGCGTCGCGCCCTCGACGCCGAGCACGAGCAGGCCCGTCGCCATGGGGTCGAGGGTGCCGGCGTGCCCGATCTTGCGGGTGCCGAGCGCCCGCCGCGCGCGCGACACGACGTCATGACTGGTGATGCCTCCAGGCTTGTCGACCAGGAGGATGCCGGGGCGCACCATCAGCAGAAGTCCCCGAAGACCTGCACGGGGTGCGCGGGGTCGGAGTTCTCGACGATGACGGATGCCGCCGCCCTCGGCCGGACCGTGCGCAGGTACTGCTTCTCGGCATCCGGGAGCTCGGGCCGGGGGGCGCCGATCGGCGGATTGCTCTCGAGCCAGATCGAGAAGTTCCACAGACCCCGCACCTCGGCCGCGTGCAGGAAGCGCCCCGACACGACCAGGATCGCGTCGGCGGGGGCGACGTCGCCGGAGCCGAACGGCTCGCCCGCGCGGAAGGGCGCGATGAGCCGCTCACGGACGCCGAGCGCCCCGTCGGCGAGCGCGACGTGGAAGACGGCTGTGCCTTCGACGGCGACCCCTTCTTCGAAGGCGCGGGCGAAGTCCGCCGCGGCCGCCGGGTCGAGCGCGTCGACGGCCACCACGATGCGCCCGGAGCGGTTGTTCTGCCGCAACAGGGCGATGAGGCTCTGCTGCAGGGTCTCGACGGCGTTCTCACTCGACATGCCTCCAGCCTACGATCGACCGCCGACACCGGACCGCTGCCGCCGCCCCACGACAGCCCGGGCGCGGCGCCCACAGCCGCCGATAAACGCTCTCTGTGCTGATGAACGCGGAGAGCCCGCGTTTCTCAGCACGGAGGGCGTTTATGAGTGAGATCCGGCCCTGCCCGCGACCGTAGGCTGGACGGATGCCAGGACTCGCCGCGCCGCTCATCGACTGGTATCGCGAGGCCGCGCGCGACCTGCCCTGGCGCCGGGAGGGCTTCGGTGCCTGGGGCACGCTGGTCAGCGAGTTCATGCTGCAGCAGACGCCGGTCGCCCGCGTCATCCCGCACCTCGAGGCCTGGTTGACGCGCTGGCCCGCGCCGGCCGACCTGGCGGCGTCTCCCCCGGGCGACGCGGTCACCCAGTGGGCGAACCTGGGGTATCCCCGGCGGGCGCTGTGGCTGCACCGCGCGGCCGTCGAGATCCGCGACCGGCACGACGGTGTCGTCCCCCGCGACGTCGACGCCCTGCTGGCCCTGACGGGCATAGGCGACTACACCGCGCGGGCGGTCGCCGTGTTCGCGTACGGGGACCGGCATCCCGTCGTCGACACCAACACCCGCCGGGTGCTCGCCCGCGCCGTCGAGGGGCGGGCGCAGCCGGGCCCGCCGCACCGCCGCGACCTCGAGCGGATGGATGCCGAGCTCCCCGCCGACGTCGCCGAGTCCGCGATCGTGAACGCGGCGGCGATGGAGCTGGGCGCGATCGTCTGCACCGCGTGGTCGCCGAAGTGCGAGGTCTGCCCCCTGGCCGAACAGTGCGCCTGGCGGGCGGCGGGATATCCGGAGTCCGAGGACCGGCGTCGCAAGCAGGCCGCCTACGAGGGCAGCGACCGGCAGGCCCGCGGTGCGGTGCTCCGGGTGCTGCGCGCCGCGGCTCCGGCGGCCGTTCCGCTGTTCGCGGTTCTTCCGGACTGGCCGGATGCCGCCCAGCGCGATCGCGCGATCGACTCCCTCGTGGCGGACGGCCTCGCCGAAGCCGTCGACGAGCAGCTTCGCCTGCCGGGCCACCCGACCCCCTGACGGGCCGACGGCCACCCGGAACGCGAAAGGGCCGGACGCCGCCCGCTCGGGGTGGCATCCGGCCCGTCGGCCCGCTCGCTCAGGTGCGCGCGGCCTCTTCGTCTTCTTCGTCCTCGTCGTCGTCGAGGTCGTCCTCGTCGTCGTCTTCGCGAGGCTTCACGTACGGGTCGGCGTCGCCGGCGTAGGCGGCCGAGGCCGCCAGACCGGCCACCGACTCGTCGCGCTCGCGCGCCTCGCGCAGCAGCGCCGAGATGTGGTCGGCGTTCTCGGGGATGCCGTCGAGGATGAACTCGAGAGAGGGGGTGAGCCGCGTGTTGAGGTGCTTGCCGACCTCGCTGCGCAGCATTCCGGTCGCGGACTTCAGCGCCGCGGCGGTGTCGGCGCGGTGCGCCTCGTCGCCCATCACGGTGTAGAACACCGAGGCGCGCTGCAGGTCACCCGTCACCCGCACGTCGGTGATCGTGACGAATCCGAGCCGCGGATCGCGCAGCCCCTTCTCGAGGCGCTCCGCGAGCACCACGCGAATGCGGTCCGCCACGCGTGCCTGTCGTTCCCCTGCCACTGCCTTCTCCTTCTTCGCAATACCGCCACGGATGACGAAGCGGGAGCCGCGCCCGAAGACGCGACTCCCGCCAGGTGTGATCAGCCTCGCGGCTTCTCGACCATTTCGGTCGTTTCGATCTCGTCGCCGATCTGGATGTCGTTGAACTTGCCGAGGCCGATACCGCACTCGAAGTCCGTGCGGACCTCGGTGACGTCGTCCTTGAAGCGGCGCAGCGACTCGATGGCCAGACCGTCGGCCAGCACGACACCATCGCGGATGACGCGGGCCTTGGCGTTGCGCGTGATCGTTCCCGATCGCACGATGACACCGGCGATGTTGCCGAACTTCGAGGAGCGGAACACCTCGCGGATCTCGGCGACACCCGACTGCACCTCTTCGAACTCCGGCTTGAGCAGGCCCTTGAGCGACTGCTCGACGTCGTCGATCGCGTTGTAGATGACCGAGTAGAACCGCACGTCGACACCCTCGCGGGCGGCGCGCTCACGGGCCTTCGTGTCGGGGCGGACGTTGAAGCCGATCACGATCGCGTTGTCGATCGTGGCCAGGTTGATGTCCGACTCGGTGATGGCACCCACGCCGCGGTGGATGATGCGCAGCTGGACGCTGTCGTCGACCTCGATCTTGAGCAGCGACTCCTCGAGCGCCTCGACGGCACCCGACACGTCGCCCTTGATGATGAGGTTGAGCGACTCGACCTTGCCCTCTTCGAGAGCACGGGTGAAGTCCTCGAGCGAGATGCGCTTGCGGGCCTTGGCCAGCTGGGCGTTGCGCTCGGCGGCTTCGCGCTTCTCGGCGATCTGACGCGCGGTGCGGTCCTCTTCGGTGACGATGAAGACGTCGCCGGCGCGGGGCACCGAGTTCAGACCCTGCACCTGCACGGGGCGCGAGGGGTAGGCCTCTTCGACGGCTTCGCCGTTCTCGTCCATCATCGCGCGGACGCGGCCGTACGCCGTTCCGGCGACGATCGCGTCGCCGACGCGCAGGGTTCCGGACTGGATGAGCACCGTGGCGACCGAACCGCGACCCTTGTCGAGCTTCGCTTCGATCGCGACACCGCGGGCCGCCTTGTTCGGGTTGGCCGTCAGGTCGAGGCCGGCGTCGGCGGTGAGCAGGACCGCGTCCAGGAGGGCCTGGATGTTGAGGTTCTGTCGCGCCGAGACGTCGACGAACATGACGTCTCCACCGTATTCCTCGGCGACCAGACCGTACTCGGTGAGCTGCTGGCGCACCTTGGCGGGGTTGGCGTCGGGCTTGTCGACCTTGTTGACCGCGACCACGATCGGCACGTTCGCCGCCTGGGCGTGGTTCAGCGCCTCGACCGTCTGGGGCATGATGCCGTCGTCGGCCGCGACCACGAGGATCGCGATGTCGGTCACCTGCGCACCGCGGGCACGCATGGCGGTGAACGCCTCGTGACCCGGGGTGTCGATGAAGGTGATCGCGCGCTCGATGCCCTCGTGCTCGGTCCAGATCTGGTACGCACCGATGTGCTGCGTGATGCCGCCGGCCTCGCCCGCGACCACGTTGGTCTGGCGGATGGCGTCGAGCAGTCGCGTCTTACCGTGGTCGACGTGGCCCATGACGGTGACCACGGGAGGACGGATCTCGAGATCGTCCTCACTCTCGGCCTCGAGCTCGGCGTCGAGGTCGAGACCGAAGCCCTCGAGGAGCTCCTTGTCCTCGTCCTCGGGCGAGACCATCTGGATTTTGTAGCCGAGCTCCTCGCCGAGCACCTCGAAGGTGGCCTCGTCGAGCGACTCGGTCGCGGTGGCCATCTCGCCCAGGTTGAACAGGATGGTCACGAGCGTGCCGGGCTGCACGGTGTAGCCGCGCAGCGCCTCGAGCTTGTCCGCGAAGTCGGCGATGGAGGCACCACGACGCAGACGGATGATCTCGCCGTTGCCCTTCGAGACGTTGACGCCGCCGACGACCGGCGCCGACCGCATCTCGAATTCCTGCCGCTTCGCCCGACGCGACTTACGCTGCTTGGACTTGCCGCCACCCTTGCCGAAGGCGCCCGCGGTACCACCGCCGGGACCACGGCCACGGCCACCGCCGCCGCCGGGACGACCGGCGAAACCACCGGCCGGAGCGCCGCCACCGGGGCGCTGGAAGCCGCCGCCGGCACCGCCGGGACGACCGGGACCGCCGGGACGCTGCTGGAACGGGGCGCCGGGACGACCGCCACCGCCGGGGCGACCGGCGCCGCCGGGACGCGGGGCGCCGGGACGCGGGGCACCCGGGCGCGGAGCCTGGGGACGCGGGATGTTGCCGGGGGTCGGGCGCTGGCCCATGCCCTGCGCCGAGGCGAAGGGGTTGTTGCCCGGGCGGGGGCCGGCGGGACGCTGACCCATGCCCTGCGACGACGCGAAGGGGTTGTTGCCGGGGCGCGCTCCACC
>NZ_QAJB01000274.1:0-6444 GCF_003061325.1 Microbacterium sp. HMWF026 | reverse complement strand
TCGAGACGTTCTTCGGCGGCGCGCAGGGCGGCGGGGGCGGACGGGGGCCCCGGCCGCGGTCCCGTCGCGAGCGCGGGCAGGACGCCCTCGTGCGCGTCTCCCTTCAGCTCGGCGACGTGGTCTTCGGTGCCCACCGCGACCTCGAGGTCGACACGGCCGTGCTGTGCGAGACCTGCCAGGGCTCGTGCACGCAGCCGGGCACGAGCGAGGTCACGTGCGACATCTGCCATGGCTCGGGTCACGTGCAGCGCACGGTGCGCAGCCTTCTCGGCAACGTCGTCACCAGCCAGCCCTGCACCGTCTGCCACGGACACGGCACGACCATTCCGTATCCCTGCGGCACGTGCCAGGGTCAGGGACGCGTCCGCGCCCGCCGCACCGTTTCGGTCGACATCCCCGCTGGCGTCGAGTCGGGTCTGCGCCTGCAGCTGCCGGGCTCGGGCGAGGTGGGTCCCGCGGGTGGCCCCAACGGCGACCTGTACCTCGAGATCACGGTCGAGGCGCACGACGCCTTCAGCCGAGAGGGAGACGACCTGGTCGCGACCCTCGAGGTGTCGATGCCGGATGCCATCCTCGGCGCCACCACGACGATCGAGTCCCTCGACGGCTCGGTCGACCTCGAGGTGCGCCCGGGCGTGCAGTCCGGCGACGTCCTGACCATCAAGGGCCGCGGCATCACGCCGCTGCGCGGGAGCCAGCGCGGTGACCTCAAGGTCGGCGTGCACGTGGTCACGCCCACGCGACTCGACCACAAGGATCGCGCCCTCATCGAGGAGTTCGCCAAGCGGACCAAGGCCCCCAAGCCCCGCCTGGCCGAGCACCAGCAGGGCATGTTCAGCAAGTTCCGCGACCGCTTCCGGCACTGATCGTGGCCCTGCACTTCGTCACCGACGACGCCGGGGTCGCCCGCCCGGGCGCGACCGTGACCCTCACCGGCGCCGAGGCGCATCACGCCGCAGCGGTCCGGCGCGTGCGCGTCGACGAAGAGGTGACCCTGGGCGACGGCCGGGGCATCTGGCTGTCGGGGGTCGTCGTCGCGGCGACGCCGAAGCAGGTCGACGTCCGGGTGACCGCGCGCGACGAGCGTCCGGCGCCGTCTCCGCGGTTCGTGCTCGTCCAGGCCCTCGCCAAGGGCGATCGCGACGAGCTCGCCATCCAGGCCGCGACCGAGCTCGGGGTCGACGCGATCGTTCCGTGGCAGGCGGCGCGCAGCGTCTCTCGGTGGGATGCCAAGGCCGAGAAGGGACTCGCACGGTGGCGCACGATCGTGCGCGAGGCCGCCAAGCAGGCCCACCGCGCCTGGATCCCCGAGGTCGAGGCGGTCGCGCGCACGGCCGACCTGGTCCGTCGCGCGGGGGAGTCCACCGTTCTCGTGCTCGAGCCCACGGCATCCGTCCGTCTGACCGACACGACGGCCCCGGATGATCGCGATGTCGTCCTCGTCGTCGGCCCCGAGGGCGGGATCGCCCCCGAGGAGCTCGAGGCGCTGACCGCGGCCGGCGCCCGACCGGTGAGACTGGGCGACACGGTGCTGCGCACCTCGACCGCGGGTGCCGCGGCGATCGCGGTGCTGTCGGCGGCGCACGGGCGCTGGTGAGTCGCGGCGCGCTCCCCGACCTGGGTGTCGGAGGCCGTCACTAGACTGGATGCCATGAGCGAACCGTCGATCTTCACGCGCATCCTGCAGGGCGAGATCCCCGCCGAGATCGTGGCCGAGACCGAGAACGCCTTCGCGATCCGCGACATCGCGCCCCAGGCCCCGGTGCATCTGCTCGTCATCCCCAAGACGCCGCAGTACCGCAACGTCGTCGAGCTCGCCGCCGGCGACCCGGAGCTGCTCACCGAGGTCATCGGCCTCGCGAACAGCGTCGCAGCCGAGCACGCCGACGGCGACTTCCGGCTGATCTTCAACACCGGCGAGGGCGCCGGTCAGACCGTCTTCCATGTGCACGCCCACGTCCTCGCGGGCGGCCTGAACGAAAAGAGCCTCGGTGGCTGATTCCCCCGAAGAGACCGTCGTCGAGCAGATCGCCGTCGACGGCGTGGCCATGGTGCAGCTGCTCGGCCCGCAGGACCGCCTGCTGCGTGTGGTCGAGAAAGAGCATCCCGACGTCGACGTCCACGTGCGCGGCAACGAGATCACGCTTTCGGGTCCGGCCGCGGCGGTCCGCGCGGCGCGGGGACTGGTCGACGAGCTGCTGTCGATGACCCGGTCGGGTCACGGCCTCGACCCGGCCGACGTGTCCAGCTCGAACCGCATGCTGCGATCCGACGGCGGGCCCCGTCCGTCCGAGGTCATGGGCGAGGCGATCCTGTCGTCGCGCGGCAAGACCATCCGGCCCAAGACCGCCGGTCAGAAAGAGTACGTCGACGCGATCGACGAGAACACCATCGTCTTCGGCATCGGTCCCGCCGGTACTGGCAAGACGTACCTCGCGATGGCCAAGGCCGTGCAGGCGCTGCAGCGCAAAGAGGTCAACCGCATCATCCTCACTCGTCCCGCCGTCGAGGCCGGAGAACGACTGGGCTTCCTGCCGGGCACGCTGACCGACAAGATCGACCCCTATCTGCGCCCGCTCTACGACGCGCTCAACGAGATGATGGACCCCGACATCGTCCCCAAGCTCATGGCGACGGGAACGATCGAGGTCGCTCCTCTCGCCTACATGCGCGGCCGCACGCTCAACGACTCGTTCGTCGTGCTCGACGAGGCGCAGAACACCACGCCCGAGCAGATGAAGATGTTCCTCACGCGCCTCGGCTTCGGCACCCGCATGGTCGTCACCGGCGACATCACCCAGGTCGACCTGCCGCAAGGTGCGTCGGGTCTGCGGCTGGTCACGCGGGTGTTGAGCGACATCGACGACATCCACTTCTCGCGCCTCACCAGCGACGACGTCGTGCGCCACTCGCTGGTCGGCCGGATCGTCGACGCGTACAGCGAGTACGACGAGAAGCGCCTCGCCAACCGACGCGAGCGCGACGAGGCATCCGAATTCGCCGCCCGTGCGGAGCGACGCGGCCCCGGTGCCGCCGGTCCCCGCGATCACCTCCCGAGACGAAACCGCTGATGACGATCGAGATCAACAACGAGTCCGACCACCAGATCGACGAGCAGGTGCTGCTGCGCCTGATGGAGTACAACCTCGCCGAGCTGCACGTCAGTGCCGACGCCGACGTGGCCATCGTGCTCGTCGACGAGGGCGCGATGGAGTCCCTGCACGTGCAGTGGATGGACGAGCCCGGACCGACCGATGTGCTCAGCTTCCCGATGGACGAACTGCGTCCCGGGTCCGAGGACGCGCCGACCCCCGCGGGACTCCTCGGCGACATCGTGCTGTGCCCGGCCGTCGCCGAGACCCAGGCGGTCGCGGCCAAGCACTCGACCCAGGACGAACTGATCCTGCTCACCACGCACGGGCTGCTGCACCTGCTCGGCTTCGACCACGCCGAGCCCGATGAGGAACGCGAGATGTTCGGGCTGCAGCGCGAGCTGATCGCCGGCTTCCAGGCCGTCGAGCGCCAGCGCCGGGCATGACCGAAGCCCTCCTCCTCGTCGCCGCCCTGCTGCTCGTCGCCTTCGGCGGGTTGATGGCGGCGTCCGAGGCGGCCCTGGGTGTCACCTCACGCACCGACCTGCTCGAGCTCGGCTCCGCGGGGCGCAACGCCCGTGCCCTCCGCCGGATCGCCGACGACGCCGGTGCGCACCTCACCGCGGTGGTGTTCATCCGCGTCCTCGCCGAGACGACCGCCGCCGTGCTGGTCGCGGCATCCTTCATGCTCATCTTCGACGACATCTGGCTCGCCGTGGGTGCCGCCGCGGTGCTCATGACCGGCATCTCGTTCGTCGCCGTCGGCGCCAGTCCCCGCTCCGTCGGCCGGCAGCACGCGCGCGGTCTGCTGCGCGGCGTCGCTCCCGTCATCCGCGGCATGCGCATCCTGCTCGGCCCGCTCGCGCACGGCCTGGTCGCGGTCGGCAACCGCGTGACCCCCGGCGTCCCGCAGTCGACGTCCTTCGCCTCCGAGGAGCAGCTGCTCAGCATCATCGACGAGGCCGCCGAGAACGAGCTCATCGAAGAGGACGACCGCGAGCTCATTCACTCGGTCTTCGACTTCACCGACACCTACGTGCGCGAGGTCATGGTGCCGCGGACCGACATGGTCAGCGTCGACGCCGCGGCCACCTCGCGCGAAGCCCTGGCCCTGTTCCTCGACAAGGGCGTTTCGCGCGTCCCGCTGGCCGACGACGAGGCCGACGACATCGTGGGCGTGCTCTACCTGAAGGATCTCGTGCAGTTCGGCTTCCGCGACGAGGCCGGCTGGCGCGACGCCCCGATCCGTCGCATCGCGCGGCCGGCCGTCTTCGTCCCCGAGTCGATGAAGGCCGAGACGCTGCTGCAGCAGATGAAGAAGGATGCCGTGCATGTCTGCCTCGTCGTGGACGAGTACGGCGGGGTGGCGGGCCTCGTGACCCTCGAAGACCTCATCGAAGAACTCGTGGGCGAGATCGCCGACGAGTACGACGCTCCCTCGACCGAGATCGTCGAGCTGCCCGACGGCCGCTACCGCGTCAACGCCCGCCTGGGCCTCGACGAGGTCGGCGACCTGTTCGGTCTCGAGCTCGACGACGAGGACGTCGACTCGATCGGCGGCCTGCTCGGCAAGGCCCTCGGCCGCATTCCTCAGCCCGGCGCGACCGCCGAGCACTCCGGCCTCGTGATGACCGGCGGCGCGTCGCGCGGCCGCAATCGGGGCATCGCCACCGTGATCGTCGAGCGCAGCGAGCAGCCCGCCGACGACGACGCCGAGGACGAGGTCCCGGCGCGTGAAAGGAACGACAGATGACCGACACCCGCTCCGGTTTCGTGACCTTCGTGGGCCGGCCGAACGTCGGCAAGTCCACGCTGACCAATGCCCTGGTGGGCGAGAAGGTCGCTATCACCAGCGAGAAGCCGCAGACCACCCGCCGCGCCATCCGCGGGATCGTCAACCGCCCGGGCGGTCAGCTCGTGGTGGTCGACACCCCGGGCATCCACCGCCCGCGCACTCTGCTGGGCCAGCGCCTGAACGACCTGGTCGAGCAGGTGCTCGGCGATGTCGATGTGATCGCGTTCTGCGCCCCCGCGACCGAGAAGGTGGGCCCGGGCGACCGCCGCATCGCCGAATCCCTCTCGGGCTACCCGCGTGCGAAGAAGGTCGCGCTGGTCACCAAGACCGACGCGGCGACGCGGGACCAGATCACCGAGCGCCTCGTCGAGGTGGACGCCCTGCGCGAGGACTGGGCGGCGGTGATCCCGTTGTCGGCCGTCACGAACGACCAGCTCGACGTGCTGAGCGATGAACTGCTCGCGCTCATGCCCGAGGGCCCGGCGCTCTACGCCGACGACGTCGTCACCGACGAGACCCTCGAGGACCGCATCGCCGAGATCATCCGCGAGGCCGCCCTGCACGGCGTGCGCGACGAACTCCCGCACTCGATCGCGGTGACGGTCGACGACGTGGCCGCCCGCGAGGACAGCGACCTGACCGACGTCTGGGCCAACATCGTCGTCGAGCGCGACAGCCAGAAGGCGATCATCATCGGCAAGAAGGGTTCGCGCCTGGCCGACGTGGGCGCGCGCGCCCGCGCCGGGATCGAACCTCTCGTCGGTGGGCGCGTCTACCTGTCGCTGCACGTGCGCGTCGCGAAAGAATGGCAGCGCGACCCCAAGCAGCTCGGCCGACTCGGCTTCTGACCGACGGCCCGCCCGGGCCCGATGCACCGGCGACGGCCCGGTGCCCGCACGACACGGAAGGAGCAGGCATGGCGAAGAGGTGGACGGCTCCCGCTCCGGGACCCATCGAGCAGTGGATCCTCGACGACGTCGAGGTGCCCGCACCCGGTCCGGGTGAGGTGACGGTCCGCGTCCACGCGGCGGGGATCAATCCCGCGGATGCCAAGCACGTCGCCCAGGCCCGCCCCGGCGCGCAGTTCCCGGTGCCGATCGGCTACGAGCTCTCGGGTGAGGTCACGGCCGTCGGACCCGATTCGGTCGGCGGTTCGGGCGACCTCTCCGTCGGTGACGAGGTCGTGGTGTTCCGGGTGCAGGGTGCCTACGCCACCGAGATCACGGTGCCCGCGCGCGACGTGTTCGCCAAGCCCACGTCGCTCTCGCACGCCCAGGCCGCGAACCTGCTGCTGGCCGGCACCACCGCGGCCGAGATGATCCAGGTGACGCGCGTCGCCGACGGTGACACGGTGCTGCTGCACGCCGCCTCGGGCGCGGTGGGCGTGAGCCTGCTGCAGCAGGCGCGCGCGCTCGGTGTCCGTGTGATCGGCACGGTCGGACCGGATGCCGACGACTCGGCCGAGCGGGTTCGCCAGTACGGCGGCATCCCGGTGGCCTACGGCGAGGGCCTGCGCGAGCGCGTCGAGGCCGCCGCCGAGGGGGCGCCGATCGTCGC
>NZ_QAJB01000273.1:0-1736 GCF_003061325.1 Microbacterium sp. HMWF026 | reverse complement strand
GTGCGGGGACAGCGCTGGGTGCGGGGGGCACGGGGGTCTCGGCCGGCCGGACGAGAACGGCGTCGCGCGCGGAGCCGACGGACGCGACCGTCACCGAGGGCCCCGACGCCGCGAACCGCGCCCTAGAACGCGCGCGCGGCCTCTCGACCCCGCGCCTGCTGCGGGCCACCCGCTGGGATGTCACGATCGCCCTCGCCGTGGCCGGCACCGTCAACCTCGCGATCCTCCTGCTGGCGGCGGCGAACCTCGCCGGGGTCGAGGGCACCGACAGCCTCGAGGGGGCGTACGCGGCGCTGCGCGACGGACTCGGCGCGGTCGTGGCGACCCTGTTCGCCATCGGCCTGCTCGCGAGCGGACTCGCCTCGACCTCGGTCGGCGCCTACGCGGGAGCCGAGATCATGAACGGCCTGCTGCGCGCGCGGATCCCCCTCGTCGTGCGTCGCCTGGTCACACTCGTGCCGGCGCTGCTCATTCTCGCGGCGGGCGTCGATCCCACCCTGGCGCTGGTGCTCAGCCAGGTGGTGCTGTCGTTCGGCATCCCGTTCGCGCTGGTGCCACTAGTCGCGTTGACCGCTCGCGCCGAGGTGCTCGGCATCCATCGCAATCGCCGCGTCACCACGATCGCGGGGGTGCTGGCATCCGTATTCCTCATCGCCCTCAACGTCACGCTCCTGTGGCTGGTGTTCAGCGGCGGATAGGCTGACGGCGTGGAATCGCCCGTGGCCGACGACTATCTCAAGGCCATCTACCACCACACCGAGTGGCAGGATTCGCCGATCACACCGTCGCAACTCGCCTCGGGATTGGGGCTCGCCCCCTCGAGCGTGACCGAGATGGTCAAGAAACTCGCGTCGCAGGGCCTGGTGACGCACCGCCCGTACGGCCCCGTGTCGCTCACCCCCGCGGGGCAGAGGCGGGCGGCCGGGGTGATCCGCCGCCATCGCCTCATCGAGACGTGGCTCGTCCGCGAGTTCGGCTACGCGTGGGACGAGGTGCACGACGAGGCCGAGGTGCTCGAGCACGCCCTGAGCGACCGCCTGCTCGAGGGCATCGACGACCGCTTGGGCCGACCGCGCTTCGATCCGCACGGGGATGCGATCCCGGATGCCGAGGGCTCGGTGCACCGCGAGCCCTTCGTCCTGCTGGCCGAGGCGGCGCCGGGGCACGCGGGGCGCGTGCTGCGGGTGAGCGACCGCGACCCGGAGCTCCTGCGGGCGCTGGTCGAGCGACGCATCGACGTCGGCCACGAACTGGAGGTCGTCTCGGACGAGGTGGTGCGCGCGGACGGCGTCGAGGTCACGCTGCCCGCGGGTGCGGGCGGCTCGGTGTGGCTGACCCGCTGAGCGTCGAAGGCTAAGCAGTCGGCGGGGCGGTGCGCGCCCCGGCCCGGGGGCCGGTCTCTGTCCGCGCGGTCCCGAGGGCGGCGGGCTCGGTGGGACGGAACCACCGGCGCGCCCGCCCGGGGATCCAGACCGCGGCGATGACCGCCACCGCCGCGGCGAGCGCCACGACCAGCACCGGGTCGAGCTCGGTCAGCGCCATCGCGACGGCCTGCAGCACGATCAGCACCGCGAGGTAGCCCGTCAGCAGGGCGCGCGCGAGGATGCTGCCCCGCGACAGCGCCGATCCTCCGGCGACAGTCAGCAGCCCGAGCAGCACGGTCGCGGCGCCGACGAGCGACACCGGCAGCACCAGATCGGGTGTCACCGCGTATCGCGCGAGCAGCACGACGACAC
>NZ_QAJB01000272.1:2379-3469 GCF_003061325.1 Microbacterium sp. HMWF026 | reverse complement strand
CGCGTCCCCGCACCGCCCATCTCGGCCAGGGTCGCGGCGAACAGCCCGACCCCGCCGTAGAGGTCGAGATGCGTGGCCTCGGGATCGAGCTCGCCGACGGATGCCGACAACTCGGCCGACACCAGGGCGCTGAGCGTGTGCGCGGCCAGGCGGTGCACCTGCCAGAAGCCGCCGGCATCCACCCGGAAGACCCGGTCGCCCACCCGCTCCTCGACGACCTCGGCAGCCTGACGCGCGCGGTCGCCGTCGGGCCGGGGCAGGACGCGCACCCGGCCGTCGGCGGGCTGGACCAGGTCAATGCGACCCGGGCGCGCCCCCGCGCGCGCCTCGCGGGCGGCGCTCTCGACGGCCTCGGTCGCCAGCGGCAGGTCGGGGGTCTCGACGACGTGGTGGGTGCGCGCGGCGTACGCCCCGACGCGGCCCGCGTCGTCGACGTGCAGGCTCACCCGGGTGCGCCAGCGAGCGCCGTCCGCGGACTCCGGGTGCTCCGCGTCGCCCGCGGGCCGGACGTCGACGGGAAGCTCGAGGCGGCCGACGCGCTCGACGGCCTCGCGGATGACCCGCTCCTTCAACGCGCGCTGATGCGACGGCTCGATGTGGCCGAACTCGGCGCCCCCGACGCGCTCGGCCGGGTCGACGTCGATCGCGGCGGAGCGCCACACGTGGGGGCGGCGCTGGGGCGCGGCATCCAGGACCTCGATCGCGTCGGCGCGCCAGAACGCCTTCTTGCGCGTATCGGTGAGTCGCGCGCGCACGCGCTCGCCCGGCAGCGTGTCGGGGACGAAGACGACGCGTCCCTCGTGCCGACCGACGAACACGCCGCCGTGGGCGATACCGGTGATGTCGAGTTCGATGAGGTCGCCGTCGTGCATCCCCCGAGCCTGACACATCCAGCCGGGAGACCGCCGGGCCGCGCGTCGGTAGCGTTGACGCATGCGCGTGTGCCTGGCATCCACTTCTCCGGCTCGCATGATGCTGCTGCGTCAGGCGGGTATCGAACCGACGACCCGTGCTCCCGAGGTCGACGAGGAGGCCGTCGTGGCCGCGGTGGAGGCGGCCGAGGGACGCCGGCTGCCCGCCCCCGAGCACG
>NZ_QAJB01000272.1:0-2367 GCF_003061325.1 Microbacterium sp. HMWF026 | reverse complement strand
CCGCCTGCGCACCGAAGACGCCTCTTTCGACGGCTTCGTCATCGGCGGGGATTCGATGTTCGCGCTCGGCGACGAGATCCTCGGCAAGCCGTACACGGCCGAGGCCGCGACCGCGCGCTGGCACGGGATGCGCGGGCGTACCGGCGTGCTGCACTCGGGGCACAGCGTCTTCCGCCTCGCGCCGGGCGAGGAACCGCGCGAGGCCTTCGCCGTCGCCGAGGCGTCCGTGACCTTCGCCGCCGACGTCGACGACGACGAGATCGCCGCCTACGTCGCGAGCGGCGAACCGCTGCTGGTCGCCGGGGCGTTCACCGTCGACAGCCTGGGCGGCGCGTTCATCGAGCGGGTCGACGGCGACCCCTCGACGGTGGTCGGCATGTCGCTGTCGACCGTGCGGGGACTCGTGCGCGAACTCGGTGGGTCGTGGACGGAGCTGTGGAACCGTTCGTAGACTCCCGCACACGTTTTTCGGCGTTTCTTGTCGAGGAGGGTCAAAAGGCGGGCAGGACCCCTCGCTAGGCTGGGAGGATGCCGAAGATCGCCAAGGTCCTTGTCGCCAACCGCGGCGAGATCGCCGTCCGAATCATCCGCGCCGCCCGTGACGCGGGCAAAGCCTCGGTCGCCGTCTACGCCGACCAGGACCGCGACGCCCTGCACACCCGCCTCGCCGACGAGGCGTACGCCCTCGACGGCGCCACAAGCGCCGACACCTACCTGTCGATCGAGAAGATCCTCTCGGTCGCCCGCCGTTCCGGCGCCGACGCCGTGCACCCCGGGTACGGCTTCCTCGCCGAGAACGCCGACTTCGCGCGCGCGGTGATCGGTGCGGGCCTGACGTGGATCGGCCCCTCTCCCGACGCCATCGAGGCCCTCGGAGACAAGGTGACCGCGCGCCACGTGGCCGAGAAGGTCGGCGCGCCCCTGGCTCCCGGCACCCCCGGTCCCGTCTCGGGTGCCGACGAGGTCATCGCCTTCGCCAACGAGGTGGGCCTGCCCATCGCCATCAAGGCCGCCTACGGCGGCGGCGGACGCGGCCTCAAGGTCGCGCGCGAACTCGACGAGGTCGCCGAGATGTTCGAGTCCGCCACGCGCGAGGCCGTCGCCGCCTTCGGCCGCGGCGAGTGCTTCGTCGAGAAGTACCTCGACAAGCCGCGCCACGTCGAGACGCAGTGCCTCGCCGACGCGGCGGGCAACGTCGTGGTCGTCTCGACGCGCGACTGCTCGCTGCAGCGACGTCACCAGAAGCTCGTCGAAGAGGCCCCCGCGCCGTTCCTCACCGACGAGCAGAACCGCATCCTGTACGCGGCATCCAAGGCCATCCTGAAAGAGGTCGGCTACGTCGGCGCGGGAACATGCGAGTTCCTCATCGGGGCCGACGGCACCATCTCGTTCCTCGAGGTCAACACGCGTCTGCAGGTCGAGCACCCGGTGTCCGAAGAGGTCACGGGCCTCGACCTCGTGCGCGAGCAGTTCCGCGTCGCCGAGGGCGAGGAACTCGGCTACGACGACCCCGCGCCCGTCGGGCACTCGCTCGAGTTCCGCATCAACGGCGAGGACCCGGGCCGCGGCTTCCTGCCCCAGCCCGGCCCCATCCACGTCTTCAAGACGTTCGGTGGCCCCGGCATCCGTCTCGACTCCGGCGTCACCGCGGGCGACAGCGTCTCGGGCGCGTTCGACTCGCTGCTGGCGAAGATCATCGTCACCGGTCGTGACCGCGCCGAGGCCCTCGAGCGCGCCCGCCGGGCCCTCGACGAGTTCGAGGTCGCCGGCATGCCCACCGTGCTGCCGTTCCACCGCAAGGTCGTCCGCGACCCCGCCTTCACCGCCGAGGACGGCACGTTCGGCGTGTTCACGCGCTGGATCGAGACCGAGTTCGTGAACGACATCCCCGCGTGGGACGGAGAGCTCGAGGCTCCCGCCGCGGCCCCCGGTCGCCACACCGTGGTGGTCGAGGTCGGCGGCAAGCGGCTCGAGGTGAGCCTTCCCGACCGCATCACGGCCGCGGCTCCGCAGGTCGGTCGTCCCGCCGCCGCTCCCCCGTCCCGCCGCTCGCACGCGGCCTCGCCCGCCGCCGGCGCCACCGGCGACGCGGTGAAGTCGCCGATGCAGGCGACGATCGTCAAGGTCGCCGTCGAAGAGGGCCAGCAGGTCGTCAAGGGCGACCTCGTGGTCGTGCTCGAGGCGATGAAGATGGAGCAGCCCATCCAGGCGCACAAGGACGGCACGATCGCCGGCATCGACGCCGCGCCCGGGACCACGGTCTCGGCCGGTCACCAGCTGCTGCTGATCAGCTGACGCCCCGCTTCGTGACGGCGCCGCGCTCCTCCGGGGGTGCGGCGCCGTGCGTCGTTCAGCGGGGCGCGGGCC
>NZ_QAJB01000271.1:0-1381 GCF_003061325.1 Microbacterium sp. HMWF026 | reverse complement strand
CCGAGGATGTGCTCGCCGCGCGCACCGCGCCGTCGAACCCGTTCTTCACCCCCGCGTCCTGACGCCCCCGCGAACGGCCCCGCCCCCTTTCGGGCGGGGCCGTTCCGCATGCGCCGCTACCGCGCGGTTTCGCGGACGGCACCGCACCCGGCGACGCCCCGCGCCCCTCAGGCCGGGACCGCCTCGGAGGCGGGAGCGGATGCCGCTTCCCCGACACACGAGAAACGGGAGCGGTACGCGGTCGGCGTCAGCCCCATCGTGCGGGCGAAGTTCTGCCTCAGCACCGCCGCCGACCCGAAGCCGCACTCGGCGGCGATCCGGTCGAGGCCGAGGTCGGTCTCTTCGAGCAGGCGCTGGGCGTGCAGCAGGCGTTGCCGCGCGAGCCAGGCCGCGGGTGTCGCGCCCAGGTCCGCCTTGAAGCGCCGGGCGAAGGTGCGCGGCGACATGTGCGCGCGCGCCGCGAGCCGATCGACCGAGAGCTCGGCATCCAGGTTCTGCAGCATCCATTCCGTCACCGGCGCCAGCGACAGCGAGGTGTCGACCGGAAGCGGCGAGGCGATGAACTGCGCCTGCCCCCCGTCGCGCTGGGGGGCGACGACCATGCGACGCGCGATGCGGTTCGCCAGCTCGGAGCCCAGTTCCTGTCGCAGCAGGTGGAGGCAGGCGTCGAGTCCCGCGGCGGTCCCGGCACTCGTGATGATGTTGCCGGACTGCACGTAGAGCACGTCGGGGTCGACCTCGATGCGCGGGTACATCCGCGCCATCTCGTCGGCGTAGCGCCAGTGCGTTGTCGCCCGCTTGCCGTCGAGCACGCCTGCCGCCGCGACGACGAACGCCCCGCTGCACACGCTCAGCAACCAGGCACCGCGCGCGTGCGCGGCGCGGACGACCTCGAGCACGCGCTCGTCGACCCGCCCCCACTGCGCCCGGGGGATCGGCGCGAGTACCAGGATGTCGACGTCCGCAGCCGCCTCGAGACCGTCCTCGACGTTGATCGAGAAGCCGATGTTCGACGGCACGGCACCGGGCTCGGGCGCCACGATGCGGAAATCGAAGTTCGGGATGCCGTCATCACTGCGATCCAGGCCGAAGGCCTCGCACGCGAGACCGAACTCGAACGGGGCGAACCCCGGCTGAACGACGACGGCGACCGAGCGCATGCCTACCTCCGGTGTGGCAGAAAGAGAACGAACGGTGTCCATCATGCCACTCGTGGGCATGAATCGCACGCACGTAGCTTTTCTGCCATGGCTTACTTCATCGCCCTCGGCATCCTGTCCCTCGCCGGCGTCGTCGGCACCGCCTGGCTCATCCGCACCGACGGCTACGGCCGCATCCCCACCGACCCGACCCGCACGCCGCCGCGCGAGCGCGACGAGCC
>NZ_QAJB01000270.1:0-1303 GCF_003061325.1 Microbacterium sp. HMWF026 | reverse complement strand
CCGCCGCAACCGGTTTGGCGGCGGCGTGAGGGCGGCTGCGGCGCGCAGGCGGGCGCAGGCGTCTCGAGACTGCACGCGGCTGACAACTCGGCGACATTTTGCAACCGACTCGTCAGCGAGATGCCGTCTCGTGGGCCGGGAGCGCCCGGGCCGGCTGCGCCCGCGCCGGAAGGGGGGCGCGAGCGGACCGCGGGCGCGGCGAGACTGCACGTGGCTGACAACTCGGCGACATTCTGCAACCGACTCGTCAGCTAGACGCTGTCTCGCGGGCGAGCGGCGCGGGAGACCGATCGCGCGCCGCGGCGCGGAGAGCCACCGCAGAGCGACCGCGCAGCGCGACCGCGCGCAGCGCCGCGGCTCAGGACGAGGCGGCGGGTCGCAGCTCGAGGTGCGCGTCGCCGAGGCGGAACCGGCCCGGAGCGATCGCGGTCGATCCGGCGGCGATGCGTTCCGTCCGGCCGTCGTCGTGGACGAGCGTGACGCCGTTGGTGGACTCGAGGTCGGTCACCGTCCAGCCCGTGACCGTCCACTCCAGGCGCGCATGCTGCTTGGAGACCGTCCGCGTGTGGTCGGCGATCGGGACCGCCTGCACCGACTCATCGGAGGCGACGGGCTTTCGCCCGAGCAGGACCGCACGGCTCGTCAGGGGCACGCGGGTGCCATCGGGAAGATCGAGCGTCCACTCCCCGCGGCGCCGGGAACGGGGGCGAACGGTCTGCGTCTGCTCCTCGACCGGCGCCGCGGACTCGCCCGCTCCCGCGCCGGCGGTGGTGTCGGTGGAGTCGGTGGTCTCGTCGACCCGATCGGCGGCGGGGGCGGGCGTCGCCGCCGCGGCGTCGATGGGACGCTGAGTCATCGCGGGGGTGCCGTGCGTGCCTGCGGATGCCGACGGCCCGACGGGCGCGGACGGTGCGACGGATGCCGCCGGCTCGACGGGCGTGGACGGTGCGACGGATGCCGCCGGCCCAATGGGCGCCGTCGGCCCGGCGGGCGCCGCCGGCTCGACGTGCGCCGCCGGCTCGACGGGCGCGGCCGGTTCGACGGATGCCGCCGGCCCCACGGGCGCCGTCGGCTGGGCGGGCGCCGTCTGGGGTGTCCGGCGCAGTGAGGTGGCCTCGAGGTCGGCGGAGAGTTCCGTCGCCGCGGTCCGCGGCGACCGCCGTGTGGGGACGTCCGCGCCCTCCGAAAGCGGAGCCGACGCGGCTGCCGACGCCGGAGCGGTCTGCGGCGTCCGGCGCAGCGAGGTGTTCTCGAGGTCGGCGGGGAGGTCGGCGGCGCCCGGCGACGGCGCACGGCGCACCGA
>NZ_QAJB01000269.1:0-2003 GCF_003061325.1 Microbacterium sp. HMWF026 | reverse complement strand
GGGCGGGGGCGCGAACAGCGAGGGGGCGGCATCCGGGAACGCCGAAGGCCGCCCCACACCGTGGGGCGGCCTTCCAAGAATGTTTTGCGCGATAGAACGCTGGTGCGATTAGCGACGCAGACCGAGACGCTCGATGAGCGAGCGGTAACGGTTGATGTCGACGTCCTGCAGGTAACCCAGCAGGCGACGGCGCTGACCGACGAGCAGGAACAGGCCACGGCGCGAGTGGTGGTCGTGCTTGTGTGCCTTGAGGTGCTCGGTGAGGTCCTTGATGCGCTGCGTCATCATCGCGACCTGCACCTCGGGGGATCCGGTGTCACCGGGGTGCGTCGCGTACTCTTCGATGATCGCCTTCTTGACGTCTGCTTCGAGTGCCATAGATGGGATCCCCTTCCTTCTCATTGCGCGGCGCTCGGCACCTGATGTGCGAGCTCTCTTTATCCGCGGCCGATCGAACGGCAACCGCATGAGTCTACCAGCCCTCGACCCCGCGCACGAACCGCGCCGGCGACCGGTGTCGGCGGGCTGGCGTAGCCTCGATCCGTGCAGCCGAGCGACCCCGTGACCACCTCCCGGGCACGCCGCGCTCTGATCGACGTCCGCCCGCTCACCACGTCTCCCGCGTTCGCCCGGCTGTGGATCGGCTCGACCCTCGCGGGCCTCGGCGGCCAGCTCACCGTCGTCGCGGTCATGCTGCACGTGTTCGAGCTGACGCAGAGCACCTTCGCGGTCTCGATGATCGCGGTGGCGGGGCTGCTGCCCATGGTCGTGGCGGGTCTGTACGGCGGCATGCTCGCCGACGCTTTCGACCGGCGCACCGTGGCCCTGCTGGCGGCCGTCATCACCTTCGTGTCGACGGCCCTGCTGGCGATTCTGGCCTGGACGAGCCTCGAGACGGTGGCCTGGCTCTTCGTGCTCAGCGTGGTCAACTCGGCCGCCAACTCGATCGTCATGGCGACGAAGTCGGCGATCACCCCGCGACTGATCCCCCGCGACCTCCTGCCCGCAGCGGCGGCGCTGCAGGGGGTGACGGTGGGGATCATGGTCATGGCCGGACCGGCCCTCGCGGGAGTGCTCGTCGCGGTCGCCGGATACGCCTGGACGTACTCGCTCGACGTCCTGCTGATGACCTCGCTGTTCCTCGGTCTCTGGTCGCTGCCGCGCCTGCGGCCCGAGGGAGAGATCGTGCGCCCGGGCCTGGAATCGTTCCGCGACGGCACCCGCTTCCTGCGCCGGGCACCCAACATCCGCTTGCAGTACATCCTCGACATCATCGCCATGACCTTCGGTCAGCCCGTGGCGCTCTTCCCCGCGATCGGCGCCGTCCTGCTGGGCGGCGGGGCGATCACGACCGGCGTGCTCACCGCCGCGGTCGCGGCCGGCGCCTTCCTGTCGAGCCTCTTCTCGGGACCGATCGGGCGCGTCCGACGCCAGGGCCTCGGCATCGCCCGGGCGATCCAGGTCTACGCGGTGGCCATCGGAGCCTTCGGGGCGGTGCTGCTCGCCGCCTCCCTGGGGTGGCTGCGCCCCGCCGACACGGGCGAGGACGTCGCCGCCGTCGCGCTGATCGTCCTGGCCGCGATCGCGCTGGCCGTCTCGGGCGCCGCCGACAACGTCAGCGCCATCTACCGCTCCACGATGATGCAGGCGGCTGTTCCGGATGCCATGCGCGGCCGCCTGCAGGGCATCTTCATCGTGGTGGTGGCCGGCGGTCCCCGCGTCGGGGCGCTCTATGCCGGCACTCTCGCGACCCTCGCCGCGCTGTGGGTGCCCCCGCTCCTGGGTGGGCTGGTGATCCTCGCCCTCGTCGGAACGCTCGTGCGCCTGACCCCGCGGTTCCGCGCCTACGACGCCCTCGACCCGCAGCCGTGATCGGCACCGGCCCCTGAGCGACGCCGCGACCCCCGAGCGACCCGGCGGTCCCCGAGCGACCCGGCGGTCCCCGAGCGACCCGGGGGCGTCGAGCACCCCGCCGCCCCCCGATCGACCGTGCTCCCCGCGAC
>NZ_QAJB01000268.1:0-4904 GCF_003061325.1 Microbacterium sp. HMWF026 | reverse complement strand
GACATCGGTCGTGGCGAGCAACCGCCACCCTCCCGGCGTCTCGCGGGGGTAGGCGCCGGTGAACTCTCCCGCGACGCCGACGGCGCCCGCCGGCACCCGCGTGCGGGGCGCCGTCAGGCGCGGGACGTCGAACCTCCAGTCAGGACTGACCAGGTACGCGAAGCCCGGCGCGAAGCCCGTGAAGGCCACGGTCCACTCGGCGGCCGCGTGCCGCGCCACCAGCTGGGCGACGGTCAGGCCCAGCAGCTGTGCGGTGTCGGCGAGGTCGGCTCCGTCGTAGCGCGCGGGGATCTCGACGAGCGGCCCCGGCGCCGCGGCCCGAGCGGTCGCGGACCCCGCGGCGCGGATCCAGGCGCGCACGGCGGGGGCGCTCAGGCGCGAGGGGTCGAAGGCGACGAGCACCGTCCGGGCGGCGGGGACCAGCTCGTCGATCCCGGGCGGCGGGTCCGCGGCGAGCGCTGCGTGCAGCGAGAGCACGGAAGAGAGGTCGGCGACCTCCGCGAGGATCGCCCGCTCCCCCATCGCCCGCAGCGTCACCACGGCGCGCGGCCCTCGACACCCGCGTCGTCGAGGGCCGCGCGGACCGCCCGCGCCATCGCGACCGCGGCCGGGCTGTCGCCGTGCAGGCACAGCGACGCGGCGTCGACCGCGACGAGCGTGCCGTCGATCGCGACGACCTCGCCGTCGCGCACGAGACGCACGGCCCGCTCGGCGACGTGGACGGGGTCCTCGAGCAGGGCCCCGGGCTCGCCGCGCGGGACGAGCCCTCCGGCGGCGGTGTACCCGCGGTCGAGGAACGCCTCGCGCACGAAGGGCAGACCCGCGGATGCCGCGGCCGCCGTGATCGCTCCGGGAAGGCCGAGCACCGGCAGAGGCCGCCCCAGCGCAGCCGACAGATCGGCGACGGCGGCGACCACGGCCCGTGCCTGATCCGCATCGTCGACGACCGCGTGATAGAGCGCGCCGTGGGGTTTGACGTAGCGGACGTCGGCGCCGGCGGCGACGAGGGCGGACAGCTGCGCCGACACGTCGGCGCGGAGCGCGAGCGGCTCGGGGTCGCGGCGCACGCGACCGAAGTGCGCTCTGTCGTCGTACGAGGGATGCGCCCCCACGGCCACGCCGAAGCGCGCGGCCCGCGCGACCGCCTCGCGCATCGAGTTCTCGTCGCCCGCGTGGCCCCCGCAGGCGACGTTGGCGCTGCTGACGACAGCGAACAGTGCCTCGTCGTCGGCGGTCGGCATCCCGTCGACGGTCTCGCCCAGGTCGGCGTTCAGGTCCACGCGCATGTCGCCACGGTACCGCCGCCCCGCCCGCGTCCGCCGGTCGGGCTGGACCCCGCCTGCGGGGTGCCCGGCTAGCGTGGAGCCATGGCACGCATGCGCATCGAACCCGACGACGCCCCCACCGCGCGCCTCTCGGACGGCACGCTCGCGCGCGTGTCGCCGTCGGGATTCGTCTCGGGTTCCGAGCTCGTCGTGGACGGCACGCCCCAATCGCACGTCGATCTCGACGACCCCACCCACCTGCATTTCGAGTACGTCGCGCGCATGGGCGCCGTGATCGATCGACTGCGGATGCCGGGACAGCCGCTGACGGCCGTGCACCTCGGCGCGGGCGCGCTCACCCTTCCCCGCTACGTCGAGGCGACGCGTCCGGGCTCGCGCCAGCAGGTCATCGAACTGGAACCGGCGCTGTGGGATCTCGTGCGCGAGAACCTCCCCCTGCCTCGCGGTGCGTCGATCCGCGTCCGCATCGGCGATGCCCGCGCGGGCCTTGCGCGGCTTCCGGCCGGCCTCACCGGCGCGGTCGACCTGCTCGTCAGCGACGTCTACTCGGGGGCGCAGACCCCCGCCCACCTCACCACCGTGGAGTTCTACCGCGAGGCCGCGGCCCTGCTCGCCCCGGACGGCGTGCTGCTGGTGAACGTCTCGGACGGGCCCGGTCTCGCCTTCGCGCGCCGCCAGGTCGCGACCGTACGCGAGGTGCTGCCCGAGGTGATCGTCCTGGCCGAGGTGCAGGTGCTTAAGGGCCGCCGCTTCGGCAACCTGGTCGTCGCCGCCTCCGCGGCCCCGCTCCCCGTCGAATGGCTGCCCCGTCTCATGGCGGCCGGCCCCCACCCCGCGAAGGTCGCGCAGGGCAGCGAGATCGACGAGTTCGTCCGCGGATCCCGCCCCGCCGTCGACGGCGACGCGACCCCCTCGCCGAAGCCCTCGGCATCCATCTTCGACCGCTGACGCGAGCGTGATCGGGACTCGACCGCGTGGCGAGTCGACCGTCGGGCCGAGCGCGGCGCACACTGGTAGTCCTGCTGGACCGAGAGGAGCGCCGGTGAGCTACATCCACGGGTACGACCCCGACACGTTGCGCGAAGTCACCGACTCTCGCGAGTGCGCGGAGCGTCTCGAAGAGATCGGCGAGCAGCGCAGTCTGCACGCCCTTCTCGAGCGGGTGTGGCTGCTGAAGGTGCTCGACCGCTTCGACGAGGCCCTGTCGATCTCGGAGCAGTCCGTGCGCGTGGCCCGCATGGCGGGGACGCGTCGCGACCTGCTGCGCGCGCGCATCCTGCACGCCACGATCATGCAGTGCCGCGGCGCCTACGCCGCCGCCGAGCAGGAGCTGACCATGTGCGCCGAGGAGGCCGAGGGTCAGGGCTGGGCGAGCATCGCCGCCTTCGCCCTGCAGCACCGCGGCAAGGTGCACTACGACGAGGGCGACTACGAGTCCGCGCGTCGCGACTTCAAGCAGGCGCTGTTCCTGCGCCAGAACGCCGGCGCCACCGACAAGCAGCTCGAGTCGACCCTGCTCGCCATCGACGCGGCGGACCGCCGTCGCACGCGCGAGGTCGTCGCGAGCTGAGTGTCGGACCCCCCGCCTAGGATCCCGGACATGTCCGAACTGCAGCGCGTACGCACGTGGGCCGAGGCGCTGATCGCCCTGCACCTCGACGCGTCGTGGACGTTCGCCTTCGACAACGCCAAGCGGCGCGCGGGGCTGTGCGACTACGGGCGCAAGCGCATCAGCGTCTCGCGCTACCTCGCCGCGCGCTACGACGACGACACCAATCATCAGACGCTCCTGCACGAGGTCGCGCACGCGCTCGCGGGCGTCGGCGCCGGGCACGGCCCGGCGTGGAAGCGCACGGCCCGCGACCTCGGCTACGTCGGCGGGACGACCCACGCCGGAGAGACCGCGAACGAGCTGGCCCCGTGGGTGGGCACGTGTCCCGCGGGCCACATCGCATATCGGCACCGCCGTGCGACGCGCCCCACCTCGTGCGCGCGGTGCGCCCCCTCGTTCGACCCGCGGTTCGCCCTGTCGTGGGAGCGTCGCGACATCAGCCCCGCGACGAGACTGGCGGCGGCGACACCGCGGTGAGGCGCTCGCCCCGTTCCGCGAGCGGGCGGCCCGCGGCGGGTGCGTGACGCGGTGGGGGCGGGCGTCCGAAGCGACCGGAGGGGCGGCGTCAGCCCGCGCGGAAGACGTCGCCGTCGAGGACCGGGACCACGGATGCCGCATCGCGCGTCGCGGCGGCCAGGACGTCGTCGCGTCCGCCCTCGGCCGCGAGCGCCCGGCCCGCACCGCTGGCCGTGAGCAGGTGACGCACGGCACCGCCGAGCGCGCGGAACCCCTCGCCCGCGACCGCGGCCTCGGGCGAGGCGTGATCGATGCCGAGATCGCCGAGCGCCGCGATGACGGCCCCGGCGCCGAGCAGGTCGTCGACGGCGAAGCGGGTGGCATCCGTTCCCGGATCCTCCGGGGCCCCCACGGCGAGGATCGAGATGCTCGTCCGCTCCCCCCGCGCGCGCTGACGGTCGAGCACGTGCGCCGCCACTGCAGCGGCGTTGCGCAGCCCCCCGACGACGACGTGCGCGCCGGCGCCCGCGGCGGCACGCGCGAGGTCCGCGCCCGCGCCCGGGGCGAGATCGAGGACCCCTCCGCGCTCGCACGCCGAGAGGGCTCGCGCCGTCAGACCGAGCGTCTGGACCACGACGACGATGTGCGCGGGCGCGAGGCGCTCGAGCCCCGCGCCGCCCCAGTCCAGTCGCACCTGGTAGTCGGACTGCGCGTAGGCGGCGGTGTTCGGCATCCCTCGAGCCTAGAACGAGCGTGCGGCGCCGCCGTCTTCGTCAAGCCGTGCCCGCTCGAGGTGCGGATGCGGCACGATCGAGGTCATGCGCATCCTGCTCAAGTTCGTGATCGACTGCGACCCGGACGCCGCCTGGCGCGCCCTGCACTCGCCGCGCGCCGTGGCGGAGCTGTACGGCCCGCTCCTCGACGTCGAAGCGCTCGGCACCATGCCGACGTCGTTCGAGTCGGGTGACGACGTGCCGGTGCAGATGAGCGTCGCCGGGGTCGTTCCCGTCGGCCGTCAGCTGATCTCGGTGGCCGATCGCGAGACCCGCGACGCGAACGGACGGGTACGGGTGTTCCGCGACTGGGGTGTGCCGCTGACGGGTCCCCTGTCGAGCCTGGACGTCTGGGACCACCAGATGGCCGTGTCGGAGGCGCCCGGACAGCCCGGCAAGACGCTGTGGCGGGAGCGGCTGACGATCGGCGGCGCGACGGCACCCGCGCTGTGGCTCGGCCTGTGGACGACCTGGCAGTGGCGAGCGGCGCGGATCCGCGCCCTGGCGCCCACCTGGGCGCACGACCCCGAGAACGACGCCGCCTGACGCGCGCGCCGCGTCAGGCCGGGAACGCGGCCGGTTCGATCGGGCGCGCCTCGAAGAAGGTCTGCAGGACGACCGTGGTACGGGTGTTCACCTGTGCCGCGGCGCGGATGTCACGGATCAGCGACTCGAGATCGCGCGGCGTCGGCACGCGGACGAACAGCATGTACGCCGAGTCGCCCGCGATCGAGTGGCAGGCCTCGATGGCCGTGAGATGAGCGAGCAGTTCGGGGG
>NZ_QAJB01000267.1:0-4179 GCF_003061325.1 Microbacterium sp. HMWF026 | reverse complement strand
TCGTTCGACCCGCCCACCCTCGGCCACCTCGACGTGATCCGCCGGGCCGCCGGGCTGTTCGACCAGCTGCACGTCCTGGTCGTGCACAACCCCGGCAAAGAGGCGATGCTGCCCATCGCGCAGCGGCAGCGCCTGCTCGAGCAGTCGATCGAAGAGGCCGGTATCGAGGGCGACGTGATCGTGGCCGCGTGGAGCATGGGCCTTCTCGTCGACTACGCCACCGAGGTGGGGGCGCGCGTGCTGGTCAAGGGCATCCGCTCGCAGGTCGATGTCGCGTACGAGACGCCCATGGCGATCGTCAATCGCGACCTCGCCCATGTCGAGACGGTGTTCCTGCTGCCTGATCCCTCGCACGCTCTCGTGTCCAGCTCGCTCGTGCGGCAGGTCGCCGGCCTGGGCGGCGACGTGTCGCCGTACGTCCCCCCGGCGGTCGCGCGGTTGCTCGACACGGGGGCCCGCGGGATCTGACCCGTGCGCCCGGCATCGGGCGCGGCGCCCGGCCCCCGTTCAGGGGTGCGCGGGTAGCATTGTCGACCGTGAGAACCCACCGACCCGGACCTTTCCAGCTCCCCGTGCGCGACATCGAGCGCCACCCGGGAGAGATGCGCGAGCACAGCCTCGACCTGCCGACGCCCGAGAAATGGGGCGAGGGGCTCGTCTCGGTCGCCGAGGGCGAGATCCTCGAGCTCGACGTGCGGCTGGAGTCCGTGCACGAGGGCATCCTCGTGTCGGGCACGGTCGACACCACCGCGACCGGGGTGTGCGGGCGCTGCCTGATCGACATCACCGAGCCTGTCGAAGTCGAGTTCCAGGAACTTTTCGCGTATCCTGGGGACGAAGCGAGTGACTTCGGCGTTCAAGACGACCACGTGGATCTTGAAAACCTGGTCCGGGACGCCATCGTCCTGTCGCTTCCGTTCCAGCCGGTGTGTCAGCCGGATTGCCCCGGGCTCGACCCGAACACGGGCGAGAGGCTGACGGAAAGCCCCGGCGAATCGGAGCAGACGTCCGTTGATCCTCGATGGGCTGCGCTCCAGCAGTACACCCCAGACGACGGCGATGCGCTCCGCGCCGCCCCCAAGACAGAGAAGAGCTAGTCATGGCAGGTAACCCCCCGAAGCGGAAGGTCTCCCGCTCCAACACCCGCTCGCGCCGCGCGCAGTGGAAGGCCGAAGCCCCCGCGCTGGTCAAGACCATCGAGAACGGCAAGGTCGTCTACAGCCGCCCCCACCAGGCGAAGGTCGTCACCGACTCGCAGGGCACCGAGCTCTTCCTCGAGTACAAGGGCCGCAAGGTCGCCGACGTCTGATCGGTGACGTGACGCGAAACACCACCGAGCGCCAGGCGCTCACCGAGAAGCTCGGGGTCGACATCGACCCCGAGCTTCTTTCGCTGGCCCTGACGCACCGTTCCTTCGCCTACGAGAACGGTGCGATTCCGCACAACGAGCGCCTCGAATTCCTCGGCGACTCCGTGCTGGGGCAGGCCGTCACCGTGCGGCTGTTCACCGGGCACCCGGATCTCGACGAGGGCAGCCTGGCCAAGCGGCGCGCGAGCGTCGTGTCGACCGTGGCCCTCGCCGAGGTCGCCCGCACGATCGGTCTGGGCGAGTACGTCCGTCTCGGTCGAGGTGAGATCCTCACCGGTGGGCGCGACAAGGATTCGATCCTCGCCGACACGATGGAGGCGCTCATCGGAGCGACCTTCCTGTCGGCCGGGCCCGACGAGGCGACCCGCATGGTGCTCCGGCTGGTCGAGCCGCTGCTGGCCGACCCCGAGCGCTACGGCGCCGCGATGGATCCCAAGACGAGCCTGCAGGAGATCGCCGCGCGACAGGGCCTGCCGGCACCCGTGTACCGGGTCGAGGCGACCGGGCCCGATCACGACCGACGGTTCATCGCCACGGTCACCGTCGGCGACGTCGTCGCCACCGGTCCGGGCTCGAGCAAGAAGCAGGCCGAGATGGCCGCCGCGCTCACCGCCTGGCGCGAGCTCGACGCGCGTGCCTGAGCTCCCCGAGGTCGAGGTCGTCCGCGCCGGTCTCGAGCCCGCCGTCGCGGGAGCACTGATCACCTCGGTCGACGTCCGCGATGAGCGCGCGCTCACGCGCCACACCGGGGGAGCCGCGCACTTCGAAGCCGAACTCACCGGACGGCGCATCTCGGCCGCCGTGCGTCGCGGGAAATTCCTGTGGATGCCGGTCTCGGACGACGAGGCGATCGTCACCCATCTCGGCATGAGCGGTCAGATGCTGCTGCGCACCCCCGGGGCGCCCGAGGAGCGGCACGAACGGATCCGCGTCGAGCTGGAGCACCCGGTGCACGGGTCGCTGTCGGTCGTCTTCGCCGACCAGCGCACCTTCGGCTCGCTCGCGATCGATCCCCTCGTCGATACCCCCGATCACGCCGCCGGCGGTCGGGGTTCCTCTCTCGCCCGGGTGCCGTCGCAGGTCGCGCACATCGCGCGGGACCCCCTCGACCCGGCGTTCGACGAGGGCCGCTTCCGCGCACGGGTCGCGCGGACGTCGTCGGGGATCAAGCGCGTCCTGCTGGACCAGACCGTCGCCAGCGGCATCGGCAACATCTACGCCGACGAGTCGCTGTGGGCGGCGCGCATCCACCCCGAGACCGCCGGCTCCGCCCTGCCGACCCGGGCCGTCAACCGCCTGCTGGCCGAGGTGCGGGCGGTGCTCGAGAAGGCGCTGGCCGAGGGCGGCACGAGCTTCGACGCGCAGTACGTCAACGTCAACGGTCAGGCGGGGTACTTCGCCCACTCGCTCAACGCCTACGGGCGCACCGGTCAGCCGTGCCCGCGCTGCGGTCGCCCGATCGTGCGGGTGTCGTTCATGAACCGCTCGAGCCACTTCTGCCCGCACTGCCAACGCAGGCGCTGACCGCCCCTCGCGCGCGTCGCCGGGGTTCGTCGCTCGAGGCGTGCCCGCGGCGGCAACACACGCGGTCAGTCGAGCACCTTCTTCCACACCCCTTCGTACGAGATCGGGGCGAAGCCGATCGCCTCGTTGATCGAGAGCATGGGGCGGTTCTCCTCGGCGTTGTACGTGATCACGCGCGGGGAGTCCGGGGCGACATCGCGCCAGGCGAGAAGTCCTGCGCACTTGACGAGCATCCCCAGGCGGTGACCGCGATGGGCGGCCACCACGAGCGTGTCCTCCTGGCCCGTCGCGGCGGTGCGGTCCTTGCCGATGACCAGTTCGTTGAACGCGGCGAGCTCACCCGTGTCGACGTGCTGCGCGGCGGTGACGAGCATGTGGCGACCGGCGTCGAGGTAGGTGGCCTCGTGGCGGCGCAGGCGGGCGGCATCCCACACCTCTTCGTCGTGCTCGAGGCCGGCGGACGGCGCATCGATGGCCATCCGGGATTTCATCCATGCGAACCGGTCGACGAACTCATCAGGGGTGGGCAATGTCCACTGCACGATCCGGTAGCCCGCGGCCGCCGCCTCGGCCGCGGCGAGCTGTTCGCGCACGCGCGCGCCGCTCTCGGCGAGGTCAAGGGTGCTGACCCGCACGATCTGCTCGAGGGTGCAGCCGGATGCCAGCAGGAAGCGCGCGGCGTGATCCTCGGGTACGGAGCCGTATCCTGTCGGTGCCGACAGAGTCGGCCCCTCCGCGGCCGGGTGCTCCGCCCAGGTGTGGAGGACGGAGCGGCCTTCTGCGCGGGCGATCTGCTCGATCCGGGCGAACGCGGCTCGTCCGATGCCGTGACCCCAGGAGCTGCGGCGCAGCTCGATGAGCCACGAGGCGGTGCGCGCTCCCTCCTCTTGGGGCAGATCGAGACCGGCGCGGCCGACCACCTCGCCCCGGAAGACGGCGATCCACGAGAACCGCTTCACCTCGGGACGGGGCTGGAACGCGGGGAGGAGCTCATCGGCGGGGATGGATTCGTCGGTGTGACCCGAGATCTCCTCGTAGACGAGGTTGCGCAGGCGGACCATCTCGCGGAAGTCCGCGGCATCCGGATCGTCGATGCGGGCGGGGATGTGCAGGGGGCGCAGCTCGAGGCCGGCCGGAAGGGTCGTCATGACGGTGCTTTCGAGTCGAAGAAGAGGGGATGCCGGTGGGGCCGACGCCGGGGTCGACCCCACCGATCAGAACGGCGGGCGGCTGAAGGCCGCGGCGCTCTGCCAGGCGCGTTCGCGGCGTTCGCGCTCGGCCTGTGC
>NZ_QAJB01000026.1:0-1365 GCF_003061325.1 Microbacterium sp. HMWF026 | reverse complement strand
GGCTCGTGCCCCACCCCTCGAAGGGCTTCTCGGACGCGGTGGCGGGGTTGGGGGTGATGCGCACGGGCGCGGACCCGGCCGCGTGGGCCGGAGGGGGTGCCACGGCGGCCGCGGCTCCGAACGCGCCGGCGGCCAGGGCCACGGCGCAGGTCATCGACAGCAGTCGAATCGACGTCATCGTCATTCCGATCCGGTCGCAGCGGTGCGACCTCGGTGGGGGGCGTGTTGACGTCAACATGTTGACGTCAACAGCGAGCCTATGGGAGAGCCGACCGCCGCCGCAATGCCCGGGCGGCGCGAGCCCCGCCCGAGCCGCACGGGCACGGCTCCGCGGTCGCCGAGCGCTGAGCCCGCCCCGGGACTGAGCGACGTTGGCCCGGCTCAGCGCGGGCCGGAGCTCGCCCGGACGACGAGCGACGTCGGCCCGGCTCAGCGCGGGCCGGAGCTCGCCCGGACGACGAGCGACGTCGGCACGAGGGTGCGGGCGTGCTCGCCGCCCGGCCCCTCGATGTCGGCGATCAGGGCGCTCATCGCCTCTTCGCCGACGCGTTGGAAGCGCTGGCGGACGGTGGTCAGCGGCGGCCAGAAGTTGGCCGCCTCGGGCATGTCGTCGAAGCCCACGACGCTCACCTGGCCGGGCACCGCCCGCCCCGCCTCGTGCAGGGCGCGGATGACGCCGAGCGCCATCTGGTCGTTCGCCGCGAACACCGCGGTCACCTCGGGCCGCACCGCCAGCTCGGCGCCGATGCGGTGGCCCGACTCGGCCGTCCAGTCGCCGATCTGCACGTCGGGGACGCGGCATCCCCGATCCTCGAGGGCCTCACGCCAGGCGATGCGGCGACGCTCGGCGGCGAAGGACTCGGGCGGACCCGACACGTGCCACACCGTCTCGTGACCCAGATCGAGCAGGTGCTCGGTCGCCAGCCGGGCCCCCTGCGCCTGGTCGTTGTCGACGACGGCGTAGGGGTAATCAGCGCTCGAATCGACGACCACGACCGGAAGACCCGAGGGGATCGACAGCTCGTTCTCGCCCAGCCGGTGCGTCTCGATGAGGATCACGATGCCGTCGACCGCGTGCTCGCGCAGGCGCAGGAACGCCCCCGACACGTCGGATTGCGACGCCGACTGCACGGTGATGAGGGTGATCGAGTAACCGGATGCCGCGGCGACCGACGCCAGAGCGTCGAGCGTGCGCGTGTTGCCGTACGAGCTGAGCGAGAACATGATGACGCCGATACTGCGGAACCGGCCCGATCGCAGCGCGCGGGCGGCGCGGTTGGGGCGGTAGCCGAGCGTGGCCATCGCGTCCAGGACGCGCTGGCGGGTGTCGGGGTCGACGTTCGCGCGTCCGTTCGCGACGCGCGA
>NZ_QAJB01000266.1:0-7148 GCF_003061325.1 Microbacterium sp. HMWF026 | reverse complement strand
CGCGTGCACAGCGCCGGCCACGGCGCCCGCCGCTGTGCACGCGCGTACGGCACGCGCGTACGGCACCCGAGGACGGCCCGGTCCGCGTACGACGGTGCCCCCGCGGACGAGTCCGCGGGGGCACCGTGACGAAAGGTCAGCCCTGGGCGCGACGGTTCGTGCGCGGGTTGCGCGCGCCGCCGACGACCATGCCGGTCGTCGGGGTACCGGATGCCGAGCGCCCGGCGCCCTGCGGACGAGCGCCGCCCGCGCCGGCTCCGGCGCGCTGCCCGCCGCCCTGGCCGCGACCGGCCCCGGCCGAACGCTGGCCCTGACCCCGGCCGCCCTGCGGAGCGTGCGCGGCGGCCGCGGGAGCCTCGGCGCCCTGGCCGCTGCCACCCCGACCGCGACGGCGACGACCGCCACCGGCGGCGGGGGCCGCGGCATCCTGGCCCTGGGTGCGCGCGGCGCGCTTGCGCTGCGCGTTGGCGCCCTGCGAGCGTCCGCCGCCCTGCGGCTGCGCCACGACGGGCTCGGGCTTGACGTAGGGGGCGACCTCGCCGACGAGCGCCACGACCTCGGGCGAGGTGGGCGTGACGGGCTGCGGCGTGGCCGAGATCTTCGCCTTGCGCAGGATGTCGAGGGTGTCGCGACGCTGCTCGGGGAGCATGATCGTCACCACGTCACCGGCGGTGCCGGCACGCGCGGTGCGGCCCGAGCGGTGCAGGTACGCCTTGTGCTCGACGGGCGGGTCGACGTGGACGACCAGCTCGACGCCGTCGACGTGCACGCCGCGGGCGGCCACGTCGGTCGCGACGAGCACCTTCGCGCGGCCGTCGCCGAAGGCGGCGAGGTTGCGGTCGCGCTGCGGCTGCGACAGGTTGCCGTGCAGATCGACCGAGGGGATGCCGGCGGCGGTCAGCTGCTTCGCCAGCTTCTTGGCCTGGTGCTTGGTGCGCATGAACAGGATGCGGCGCGCGGTGCCCGAGGCGAGCGTCTGCACGAGATCCTTCTTGGCGTCGGCGTCGGCGGGGGCGAACACGTGGTGCGTCATCGCGGCGACGTGCGAGTGCGCCTCGTCGACCGAGTGCAGCACCTCGTTGCGCAGGAACCGCTTGACCAGCTTGTCGACGCCGTTGTCGAGCGTCGCCGAGAACAGCAGACGCTGACCGTCGGCGGGCGTGCGCGACAGCAGGCGCGTGACACCGGGGAGGAAGCCGAGGTCGGCCATGTGGTCGGCCTCGTCGAGCACTGTGATCTCGACGTCGCCGAGGTTCGCGAAGCCCTGACCGATCAGGTCCTCGAGGCGGCCGGGGCACGCGACGAGGATGTCGACGCCCGCGGCGAGTGCGTCGACCTGACGCTTCTGGTTGACGCCGCCGTAGACGGTCGTCGTGGTCAGCTGGAACGCCGCGGCGAGGGGCTTGATGACCTCGTCGATCTGGTTCGCGAGCTCGCGGGTGGGGGCGAGCACGAGCGCGCGGGGCTTGCGACCCCGGCGGCGGTCGGTCGTGGCGGCGAGACGCGCGACGAGGGGCAGCGAGAAGGCGAGGGTCTTTCCCGAGCCGGTCTTCCCACGACCGAGCACGTCGCGGCCGGCGAGGGTGTCGGGCAGGGTGTCGGCCTGGATCGGGAAGGGCTCGTTCTTGCCCTGGGCGGCGAGAACGTCGATGAGGGGGGCGGGCACGCCGAGGTCGGCGAAAGTCTGGGACGTCATGAAAACTCCTGCCGCGGCGCATTGGCGCACGGCGGTTCGGGATGCCGCGATGCTGCGGCTGCATGGGCGAAGGCGCCGGGTGGCGCATCCGTTCGCCGTGAAGGTCAAAGGCCCAACGAAAGGGGGCCGGTGCGTTCGACGACGCGCGGGAGCGAATCGCTCCGAGACCCCCAGTCTACCGGTGCGTCAGGCGGCGGCGCGCCAGCAGCCCGCGACGTGGTCGTCGACCATGCCCGAGGACTGCATCAGCGCATACATCGTGGTCGGCCCCACGAAGCGGAACCCGCGGCGACGCAGCTCCGTGCTCATCGCGGCCGACTCGGGGGTCACGGCCGGCACCTGCGCGAACGTCGCGGGCGGTGTGTGCGCGGCGGGGGCGAACGACCACATCAGGGCGTCGAACTCGCCCTCGGCCATGCCCGCCACGAGACGTGCGTTGCCGATCACGGCCTCGATCTTGCCGCGATGGCGGATGATGCCGGCATCCTGGAGCAATCGCTCGACGTCGTCGGCGCCGAACGCGGCGACGGTGGCCGGCTCGAAGTCGTGGAAGACCTCGCGGAAACGCGGCCGCTTGCGCAGGATCGTGATCCACGCCAGGCCCGCCTGGAACCCCTCGAGGCTCATCTTCTCGAACAGCGGGCGGTCGCCGCGCAGCGTCGTGCCCCACTCCTGGTCGTGGTACCGCTGATACTCGGGGTCGGTGCCCGCCCAGGCGCAGCGCGCGACACCGTCGGCTCCGGTCACGAGGTCGCTCATGCGTCCAGGCTAGGCGGGGGCTCCGACATCACGTCCCGGTGCGGCACGGAAACAGGCCGGTGAGACGAGAACAGGCCGACCCTCGACGGATCGGCCTGTTCCGGTGGCATCCCCTGTTCTCGTTGAGAGCGAGGGGGCGGATGCCGTTACCGGGCGGGCTTCTTCTCGGGCACCGGGGCGTTGCCCGACGCCTTCAGCGCGGCGTAGTACGACGCGGCCTCGTTCTGGCGGTCGTCCTCGACACCCGACGCGATCGAGGCGCGGATGTGCTCGGGGCCGTAGCCGAACGCGTCGACGAGGTCCTGCGCGTGCGGGCGCAGGCGACGGCACAGGCGGTCGATGTAGCTCGAGACCGCCGCACCGCGCTGCGTCGACAGGCGCCCGTTGATGAGGTACCACGCGAGGTGTTTCTCGATGAGCTGCAGGCCGAACAGGTCGCGCAGCCACGTCAGCACCTTCAGGGTGTCCCGATCATCGATTCGGTTGATGGCGTCGGTGAACGCCTCCCACTGCAGCAGCTCGCCGTGGGCGCGAGCGGCCTCGATGAGCTCGGCCTGGTTCTCGTTGAACAGCGCCGCCGCATCTTCGCGGGACAGCTTGGATGCCGGACGCAGCCGCCCCGCGATGTCGGCGATCATCTGCTGCACGCGACCGGCGAGCAGCTCGTGCTGCTGCTCGGCGCGCAGGCCGCGCTCGACCGAGCGGGCGGTGGAACCGAAGTCGGTGACGGCCTGACCCAGCTGGCGCATGCCCGCACCGTGGAACAGCTTGCCCGCGGTCTGCCCGACCGCGAACGCGGCGAGCTGCTTGGCATCCTTGCCCTTGAACTGTCGCGCGTAGTCGGCGAGCAGTCTCTTTCCGACGAGCTGCAGCAGGATGTTGTTGTCGCCCTCGAAGGTGACGTAGATGTCGAGGTCGGCGCGCAAACCAACCAGGCGGTTCTCGAAGAGGAAGCCCTGGCCGCCGCACGCTTCGCGCGACTCCTGCAGGGTGTCCAGCGCGTGCCAGGTCGACAGGGGCTTGAGCGCCGCGGCGAGGGTCTCGAGGTCCTCGCGGTCGGCGTCGGTGTCGAGGCGGCCGCTGAAGACACCGTCGAACTTCTGCAGGAACTCGTCGTGCGCGAAGATCTGCGCGTAGGTCGTCGCCAGGCGCGGCAGCAGGCGGCGCTGGTGCTTGCCGTAGTCGAGCAGCGTGACCTCGGGGGTGCCGCTGCCGGAGTCGAACTGCCGACGCTGGTTGCCGTAGGTGATCGCGATGGTCAGACCGATCGCCGACGCCCATGCGGCCGCCCCGTCGAGCGAAACGCGCCCCTGCACGAGGGTGCCCAGCATGGTGAAGAAGCGACGACCCGGGCTGGCGATGTCGCTCGAGTAGGTGCCGTCGGCGGCGACGTCGCCGTAGCGGTTGAGCAGGTTGGTGCGGGGGACGCGCACCTGGTCGAAGTGCAGGCGGCCGTTGTCGATGCCGTTCAGCCCGCCCTTGAGACCGTCGTCCTCGCCCCCGATGCCGGGGAGGAAGTTGCCCTCGTCGTCACGAAGCGGCACGTAGAAGCAGTGCACGCCGTGGTTCACGTTGTCGGTGATGAGCTGGGCGAACACCGTCGCGGCCTTGCCGTGCACGGCGGCGTTGCCGAGGTAGTCCTTCCACGCCCCGCGGAAGGGGGTGTGGATGACGAACTCCTCGGTCTCGGGGTCGTACGTCGCGGTCGTTCCGATCGCCGACACGTCGGAGCCGTGACCGGTCTCGGTCATGGCGAAGGCGCCGGGGATCTCGAGGCTCATGATGCCGGGGAGCCACTTGTCGTGGTGCTCGCGGGTGCCCAGCTGCAGCACGGCCGAACCGAACAGGCCCCACTGCACGCCCGACTTGATCTGCAGGCTGGGGTCGGCCGCGACGAGCTCTTCGAACCCGGCGATATTCGCACCGTTGTTCTCTTCGCCGCCGAGGCGCTTGGGGAACGCCCGGTGCACCGCCTTGTTCTGGACGAGCAGGTGCAGCTGGCTGAGGGTGCGCTCGCGGTGCGCGTCCATGCCCAGGCTGTCATCGCGCCACAGCGCGGGGTCCTTGATCATCTCGCGCGCCTCGCGGCGGATGTGGCCCCACGTCCCGAGCAGCAGATCGGTGACCCGCTCGGTGTCGATGCGGGCCTCGGCGGCCTCGGCGGCGGAGTGCGGCGCGGTGGGCGCACCCCCGACGGGCGTGCGCGTGCTCGTGGCGGGCGTGGTGGGACGGACGGCGGCGTCGGTCATTTCGGCACCTTTCGACGTTGCAAAGGGATGCCACCACGGTAGGTGTCCCACAACGACCGCTCAAACATCCTGTGCGTTCGCCACAACGGTCCGTGCCGTCGGAGCGCGGGGTCGTTGTGGGTGGTCAACATTCCCGTGAGCGCGCTGAGCGTCGATCGGCCCGGCGCGCGTACGCGCAGCGCCGCGCCCGGTGCCGCGCCCGCCCGGTGCCGCGCTCGGTGCCGCGCTCGGTGCCGCGCTCGCCCGGTCCCGGGCTCCCCCGCGGGGACGCGAGACTGCACCCGGCTGACAACTCGGTGACATCCTGCAACCGATTCGTCAGCCAGATGCAGTCTCAGCGCCCCGGGGCCGCCGAGCGACCCGCCCGAGCGACCCGCGCAGCGCAGCGCGGCGCAGCGCAGCGCGGCGCAGCGCAGCGAGGCGCAGCGAGGCGCAGCGCGGCGCCGCGCGAGCGGGAACGCGGGGTCAGTTCGCCGCGACCACCGTCAGGATGCCGTCGCCATAGGCCTCGCGCTTCTTGGCGCCGATGCCGGTGATGCCGTCCAGGTCGCCGATGGATGCCGGGCGGGCGGCGGCGATCGCGCGGAGCGTCGCGTCTCCGAACACGATGTAGGCGGGCACGCCCTGCTCGCGCGCCTTCTCGGCGCGCCAGGCGCGGAGCGCTTCGAACAGGTCGCGGTCGCCGGCCGCCACGTCGTCGGCGCTCGATTTGCGCTGTCGGCTCGAACCGCCGCCGCCGGTGCGGCCGAGCGCGTCGCGCCGCAGCGGCACGGGCGTCTCGCCGCGCAGGACGCCGCCGGAGGCCTCGCTCAGCGCGAGGGTGCCGTAGTCGCCCTGCGCGACGATGATGCCGCGCGCCAGCAGCTGGCGGATGACGCTGCGCCAGTCTTGATCGGACAGATCGGCGCCCAGGCCGTAGGTGCTGAGGCGGTCGTGCCCCTGCTGGGCGATCCGCTCGGTCTTCGCGCCGCGCAGGATGTCGATGAGGTGCCCGGCGCCGAATGCCTGTCCGCGCTCGCGCTGCAGGCGCACGATCGTCGACAGCAGCTTCTGCGCCGCGATCAGGCCGTCCCACGTGTCGGGCGGCGTGAGGCACGTGTCGCAGTTGCCGCACGGCTCGGAGCGCTGGCCGAAGTAGTCGAGCAGGTTCTGCCGGCGGCATCCGACCGTTTCGCACAGCGCGAGCATGGCGTCGAGGTGCTGACCGAGACGCAGCTTGTAGGAGCGATCGCCCGGCGACTGGTCGATCATGCGCCGCTGCTGCACGACGTCGCCGAGGCCGTAGGCCATCCAGACCACCGAGGGGTCGCCGTCGCGACCCGCACGCCCGGTCTCTTGGTAGTAGCCCTCGACCGACTTGGGCAGATCGATGTGGGCGACAAAGCGCACGTCGGGCTTGTCGATGCCCATACCGAACGCGATCGTCGCCACCATGATCACGCCGTCGTCGCGGAGGAAGCGCGACTGGTGCGCCGCCCGCACCGAGGCGTCGAGACCGGCGTGGTACGGCAGGGCGTCGAGCCCCTGCGACGCCAGGTACGCGGCGGTCTGCTCGACGGTCTTGCGGCTGAGGGCGTACACGATTCCGGCGGAGCCCTCGGGCTGCGAGCGGATGAACTGCACGAGCTGACGACGCGGGTCGACCTTGGCGTCGATGCGGTACTGGATGTTGGGCCGGTCGAAGCTGGCGACGAAGCCGCGGGCGTCGCGCAGGCGCAGGCGTTCGACGATCTCGCGGGCGGTCTCGGGGGTGGCCGTGGCGGTGAGCGCCATGCGCGGCACCCCGGGGAAGCGGTCGGCCAGATCGCCGAGGGCGAGGTAGTCGGGGCGGAAGTCGTGGCCCCACTGCGACACGCAGTGCGCCTCGTCGATCGCGATGACGCTGAGCCGCCCCCGCGACAGCAGACCGAGGGTCTGCGCGCCGTTGAGCCGCTCGGGGGCGACGTACAGCAGGTCGAGCTCGCCGGCGAGGTAGGCCTGCTCGACGGCCTGCCGCTCGGCGGGCGCCTGGGTGGAGTTGAGGTATCCGGCGCGTACGCCGTTGGCGATGAGCGCCTCGACCTGATCGTGCATGAGCGCGATGAGGGGGCTGACGACGAGGCCGGTACCGGGGCGCACCAGGGCGGGCACCTGGTAGGTGACGCTTTTGCCGCCGCCCGTGGGCATGAGCACCACGGCGTCGCCGCCGTCGACGACGTGCTGCACGATATCGGCCTGATCGCCGCGGAAGGCGTCGTAGCCGTATACCTCGTGCAGCACCGCCCGCGGGTCGTGTCCGGTGAAGTCGCGCACGGCGGGCAGCTCGCGCGCCGTGCCGGTGGCAGCCGCCGCCCGCGCGAAGGCGGAGGCGGGGTCGACCGGGGGCGGCGGCGCGTCGAAGTCCTCGGGCGGCGCGAACAGGTCGGGGTCCCAATCGGCGCCCGCGTACGGGTCGTCGGGGATGT
>NZ_QAJB01000265.1:0-1996 GCF_003061325.1 Microbacterium sp. HMWF026 | reverse complement strand
CCCCGGGTCCCCCGACGCGGCCGTCGAGGCCACGGCATCCCTCGCCCCCTCGGTCTCGACCACCGCCCTCGCCGACCAGATCGCCCGCCTGTTCCGCGGAGCCGTCTCGACGGCCACGCAGACGGCTCAGGCGGCTGCTGCGGGCGCGGCATCCGGCATCCCCTCCTCCCCCGTCGCCGACGACGCCTCGAGCCTCACGTTCGGCGTCAGCACCGGTTCGGCCTCGTCGGCCTTCGGCGGCTCGGGAGCGGGCGGCGCAGCCCCCGCCACCGCCGACCACGCGGCCCTCTCGGCGGCCATCGTTCTTCTCTCGCGCGGAGGAGCCGTCGACGACGACCTCCCCGCCGTTCCCGTCTACGCCACCGACGTCTCTCCTGACTGAGGAAGGTCTCGCCGTGCCCGTCACGGCTGACGACCACGCGCTCACGCGCACCCTCATTCATCTACAGGAGAAACTTCCATGTGCAAGATCTACTCGCGCGTCCTCATGGGCGCGCTCGTCGGAGGCGGCCTGGCCGTCCTCGGATGCGGCGTCGCAAACGCCGCAGAAACGTCCGGCACCGACGGTCTGCTCTCGGGCGACCAGGGCCTCATCTCTGCGACCGTGCCCGTCACGGTCGGCGGCAACGCCGTCTCGCTGATCGGCGGCAGCCACAGCGAAGACGCCACCACCACGGCCCCCGCCTCGGCGCCCGCTCCCTCGGTCACGACCGACGGCAGCGACGGCATCCTCTCGGGAAACCAGGGGCTGGTGTCGGTCGACGTGCCCGTCACGTCGGCGGAAACGCCGTCTCGGTCATCGGCGACAGCAGCACCTCGGATGCCACCACCACCGGCGGCGGCTCGTCCAGCGGCGGCGCGGGTGACGTGTCGACCGACGGCTCCGACAGCATCGGCGGCGGCAACCAGGCCGTCCTGCCGATCAACGTCCCCGTGACCGTTGGCGGCAACGCCGTGTCGGTCATCGGCGACAGCATCTCGAAGGATGCCACCACCACCGGCGGCACCACGGGCTCCGGCGCGGGCGTCGGCGACGTCACCACCGACGGCACCGACAGCCTCGGCGGCGGCAACCAGGTGATCGCACCCATCTCGCTGCCCGTCACGATCGGCGGCAACGCCGTATCGGGTATCGGCGACAGCATCTCGAAGGATGCCACCACCACCGGCGGCACCACCGGCTCCGGCGCGGGCGTCGGCGACGTCACCACCGACGGCACCGACAGCATCCTCGGCGGCAACCAGGTGATCGCACCCATCTCGCTGCCCGTCACGATCGGGGGCAACGCCGTGTCGGGCATCGGCGACAGCGTGTCGGACGGCGCCACCACCACGGGCGGCACCACCGGCTCGGGTGTCGGCGGCGTCACCACCGACGGGAGCGACAGCATCCTCGGCGGCAACCAGGCGGTTCTGGCCATCTCGCTGCCCGTCACGATCGGCGGCAACGCCGTATCGGGCATCGGCGACAGCGTGTCGGACAGCGCCACCACCACGGGCGGCACCAGCGGCTCGGGTGTCGGCGGCGTCACCACCGACGGGAGCGACAGCATCCTCGGCGGCAACCAGGCGGTTCTGCCCATCTCGCTGCCCGTCACCATCGGCGGCAACGCCGTTTCGGTGATCGGTGACAGCACCTCGAAGGATGCCACCACCACCGGCGGCACCTCGGGCGGACTGCTCGGCGGTATCACCACCGACGGAAGCGACAGCATCCTCGGCGGCAACCAGCTGATCGTCCCGATCGCCCTGCCCATCACCATCGGCGGCAACGCCGTCTCGGTGATCGGCGACAGCACCACCATCGGATCGAACACCGGCACCCCGGGAACCCCGGGTAACCCCGGTACGCCTGGCACGCCCGGAACCCCCGGCACGCCTGGGACGCCCGGAACGCCCGGAACCCCGGGTACCCCCGGAACGCCCGGCACCCCCGGAACGCCCGGAACGCCCGGAACGCCCGGAACGCCCGGAACCCCGGGTACCCCCGGTACCC
>NZ_QAJB01000264.1:1310-3342 GCF_003061325.1 Microbacterium sp. HMWF026 | reverse complement strand
GGGCTGAGCCGCGCGCGGGAGAATGAACGCATGAGCCTGCGCATCACCGACGACCCCGCCGCCGACGACCTGCTGTCGACGAACCCGCTCGCGCTGCTGATCGGCATGCTGCTCGACCAGCAGGTCCCCATGGAGACCGCGTTCGCGGGCCCGCTCAAGATCCAGGAGCGGACCGGTTCGATGGATGCCGCCGCCATCGCCCACCAGGACCCCGACGACTTCACTGCGGCGTTCTCGCAGTCGCCCGCGGTGCACCGTTTTCCGGGGTCGATGGCCACGCGCGTCCAGGCACTGTGCGCCGCGATCGAGAAGGACTGGGGCGGAGCGGCCGAGAACCTCTGGACCCGCGACGACCCCGACGGCGCCACGGTCCTGAAGCGCCTCAAGGCCCTCCCCGGCTTCGGCGAGCAGAAGGCCAAGATCTTCCTCGCCCTGCTCGGCAAGCAGCGCGGCTTCGACGGCACCGGGTGGCGCGAGGCCTCGGCGCCCTACGGCGAGGACGGCTCGTACCGCTCGGTGGCCGACATCGTCAGCCCCGAGTCGCTGACGAAGGTGCGGGAGTACAAGCGCGCGGCCAAGGCCGCCGCGAAGAACGGCGAGTGAGCCCCCGCTCGGCAGGGGCCCGGACGAGCACGCCCCGTCGGGGAGGCGTGGACGCGCACGTGCGCTGACCGCGCAAGCGGCAGAACGAGATACCGGATGCCACGACCTCGAGGCCGTGGCATCCGGTATCGACTCAGAGCGGGTCAGGCCCCGCGCAGCCGCTCCGCCAGGTAGCCGTGCAGCGCGTCGAGACCGATGCGCTCCTGGCCCATCGTGTCGCGGTCGCGGACGGTCACGGCGTTGTCGTCGAGCGAGTCGAAGTCGATCGTGACGCAGAACGGCGTACCGATCTCGTCCTGACGGCGGTAGCGGCGGCCGATCGCGCCGGCGTCGTCGAAGTCGACGTTCCAGCCGGCGCCGCGCAGGGTGTCGGCCACCTCGCGCGCGAGGGGCGACAGGCGCTCGTTGCGCGACAGCGGCAGGACGGCGGCCTTGACGGGCGCGAGACGCGGGTCGAGCTTGAGCACCGTGCGGGTGTCGGTGCCGCCCTTGGCGTTGGGCACCTCTTCTTCGCGGTACGCGTCGACGAGGAACGCCATCATCGCGCGCGTCAGGCCGAACGACGGCTCGATCACGTACGGCGTGTACTTCTCACCCGACGCCTGGTCGAAGAACGTCAGCGACTGGCCCGACGCCTCGGAGTGGCTCTTGAGGTCGTAGTCGGTGCGGTTGGCGACGCCCATGAGCTCGCCCCACTCCTTGCCCGGGAAGCCGAAGCGGTACTCGACGTCGATCGTGCCGGCCGAGTAGTGCGCGCGGTCGTCCTCGGGCACGTCGAAGCGCTTCATGTTGTCGGCGTCGATGCCGAGGTCGATGAACCAGTTCCAGCAGGCCTCGACCCAGTGCTCGAACCACTCGTTCGCCTCGGCCGGCGGGGTGAAGTACTCGATCTCCATCTGCTCGAACTCGCGCGTGCGGAAGATGAAGTTTCCGGGCGTGATCTCGTTGCGGAACGCCTTGCCGACCTGGCCGACGCCGAACGGGGGCTTGCGACGCGATGCCGTGAGCACGTTCGAGAAGTTCACGAAGATGCCCTGCGCGGTCTCGGGGCGCAGGAAGTGCAGGCCCGACTCGTCGTCGACGACGCCGAGGTAGGTCTTGACCAGGCCCGAGAACGACTTGGGCTCGGTGTACTGGCCCTTGGTGCCGCAGTTGGGGCAGGGCACGTCGGCGAGGCCGTTCTCGGCCTTGCGGCCCTTGCGCGCCTCGAAGTCCTCGATGAGGTTGTCGGCGCGGAAGCGCTTGTGGCAGCTGAGGCACTCCACGAGCGGGTCGGTGAAGGTCGCCACGTGACCCGAGGCCTCCCACACCCGCTTGGGGAGGATGACGCTGGAGTCCAGCCCCACCATGTCGCCGCGACCGCGGACGAACGTCTGCCACCACTGGCGACGGATGTTCTCTTTGAGCTCGGTGCCGAGCGGGCCGTAGT
>NZ_QAJB01000264.1:0-1275 GCF_003061325.1 Microbacterium sp. HMWF026 | reverse complement strand
CCGCCGTAGATCTCACCCGCCTGGAAGACGAACCCGCGGTGGCGGGCGAGGGCGATGACCTTGTCGAGGCGGGACTGTTCGGCCATGGCGGCTCCAATGGTCGGGAAAGTTGTGGGGATCGAGCGCGAGGGCGCGGCATCCAGTTTATCGAGAGCGGCCTGCTCTCACCGCGTGATGCGCTCGCGCCGCACGGTCACCGCCTCGAGCGCGGCCCCATCGATCTCGACGCCCAGGCCCGGGCCGGTGGGGACGCGCACGTGCCCGTCCTCGATCACGGCCGGCTCGGTCACGATGTCGCGCGTGTAGAAACGGGCGGATGCCGAGATGTCGCCCGGCAGCGTGAAGCCGGGCAAGGCCGCAAGCGCGGCGTTGGCCGCGCGGCCGATGCCGGTCTCGAGCATGCCGCCGCACCAGACGGGGACTCCCGCCGCGAGCGCGCGGTCGTGGATGGCGACGGCCTCGAGGTAGCCGCCGACCCGGCCGGCTTTGATGTTGATGATCGCCGCGGATCCCAGTGCGAGCGCGTCCGCGGCGGCCTTGTCGCTCACGATCGACTCGTCGAGACAGACAGGGGTGCGCAGTCGCTTCGCGAGGGTCGCGTGATCGACCAGGTCGTCTTCTTGCAGGGGCTGCTCGATCAGCAGAAGCTCGAAGCGGTCCAGTTCGGCGAGGGTGTCGGCATCCTGGAGCGTGTAGGCGGAGTTGGCATCCACCTGAAGAGGGATGCCGCCGAACGCCGCACGGACGGCGGCCGTGTCGTCGACGTCGCGGCCGGGCTTGATCTTGATCTTGATGCGCACGTAGCCCTCGTCCAGGTAGCCGCCGACCGCGTCGACGAGCGCATCGGGGTCGCTCTGGATGCCGACCGAGACGCCCGACGGCACCCGATCCTTCACGGCGCCGAGGTATGCGCCGAGACTGCGCCCCTCGGCGCGAAGGGCGGCGTCGACGACGGCGAGCTCGAGACCCGCTTTGGCCATGCGGTGGCCGACGACGGGGCTCAGGATGCCGGCGACCCCCTCGGGCGCGAACGTCCGGCGCTCGAGCAGGGCGGGCACGAGGAAGCGCGACAGGACGTCCCACGCCCCCTGCGTGTACTCGCTGGAGTACGACGGCTCGGACTGCGTCACCACTTCTCCCCACCCGCGCCCGTCGGGCGTCTCGGCCGTCACGATGATCACCTCGCGCACCGTCTCGGTGCCGAACGAGGTGGTGAACGGCGACACGAGCGGCATGTGCAGCACGCGCAGCTCCACGGCATCCAGGGTCACGGGC
>NZ_QAJB01000263.1:0-9983 GCF_003061325.1 Microbacterium sp. HMWF026 | reverse complement strand
GTTCGCGGGGACGCGCGGGGCGTCAGACCATCTTGGTGACCTGGTCGAACGACAGCTCGACGGGGGTCTCGCGCTCGAAGAGCGACACCAGAACCGTGAGCTTTCCGCTCTCGGGCTTGATCTCGCTGATCGTGCCGGGCAGACCCGCGAACGAGCCCTCCTTGATCGTGATCGTCTCGCCGGCCTCGAAGTCGACCTCGGCCGGGATGACACGCTGAGCGGTCGGGGCGCCCTTGGCGGCTCCGGCCTTGGCGGGAGCGGACTCCTTGACCTCGACGAGGCTCTTCAGCATGTTGAAGGCCTCTTCGAAGCGCAGCGGCGTGGGGTTGTGGGCGTTGCCCACGAAGCCGGTGACACCGGGGGTGTGACGGACGACCGACCAGGTGTCTTCGTTGAGGTCCATGCGCACCAGCACGTAGCCGGGGATGCGCACACGGTTGACCATCTTGCGCTGGCCGTTCTTGATCTCGACGACGTCCTCCATGGGGACCTCGACCTGGTAGATGTCGTCCTCGACCTCGAGCGTCGACTTGCGCTGCTCGATGTTGGCCTTCACCTTGCGCTCGAAACCGGCGTAGGAGTGGATGACGTACCACTTGCCCGGAAGCGAGCGGAGCTCCGCGCGGAACGCGTCGTAGGGGTCGAGGTCTTCGTCGTCGGCCGCGTCGACGTCGGTGGGCGCATCGGCGGGCGACTCATCGGACTCGACCTCGTCGACGACGGATGCCGCGGCCGAGACCTCGTCGACGAAGTCCTCATCGAGGACGGGCTCGTCGGGCTCGCCGTTGACGTCGGGTCCGTCGTAGGGGGTGACCTCGTCGGCAGCCTCTGCGGCCTCTTCGGCCTGCTCCTCGGCGAGGGAGTCGTTCAGCACCTCTGCGGCGGCCTCGGCCTCGCTGGTCTCGTCGATCTCGAGAGCGTCGTTCACGATCGCGTCCGCCTCCGGGTCGGTGATGTCGATGTCGCTCAGGTCGGCGTCATCGGCGTCGGTCTCGTCGTCGACGATGTGGACGGCCGAGTGCTCGGCCGAGTCGGAGGCGCGCTCCTGCGACTGGAGCACGTTGCCCTCTTGGGCTTCGTCGTCCTCGCTGGACTGCTCGGCTGCCGTCGCCCAATCGGCGTCGTCGACATATCTTTCAGACACTGTGATCTCTTCCGTTCAGAGGCGGCCGCTCTTGGCGCCGCGCGTCCGCCCAGACGCCGGTCAGGCGCCGGCGGTACCGGGGACGCCGAAGACGGCGGTGGTGATCCACACGAACAGCACGTCGAGGCCGTAGACGATCGCCATCATGACGACGACGAACCCGAGGACGACGGCGGTGAACTTGAACAGCTCCTGCCGCGTCGGGGTGACGACCTTGCGCAGTTCCGCGAAGACCTGACGAATGAAGAGGGCGATCCGCGCGAAGAAGTTCAGCTTCTTCTCGCGGGGCGCGCCGCGCTCGGCGACGATCTCGCCCTGCGCCTCGTCCTGCGTCATCGAACCACCTAGGTCTGTGTCTGTGCCAGCGTGCGCTGTGCGCAGGGCGGACAGGAATCGAACCTGCAACCTGCGGTTTTGGAGACCGCTGCTCTGCCAATTGAGCTACCGCCCTAAGATCCCGAGGGATCCGGGAAGCGAGACCCGCACGCTCTCGCCTGGAATCTCTCGGGGAGGGATGCCGCGTACCCGGGGGGCACAGCGAAAGAATGCAGATTTCGACTGCATGTCCCAGTCTATGTCATGTCCCCCGGCGAGGCGAACCGGCCGGGGGACGCGACACTGATCAGGCCGAGCGGATGAGCTTCTTGTTGACGAACTCGTCCGCCGCCAGAAGGCCCATCTCGCGCGAGGTGCCGCTGCGCTTGACCCCGCCGAACGGCAGCTCGGGCGAGTCGGCGAGCACGACGTTGACGTACACCATGCCGGCCTCGATGCGGTCGGCGATGCGCTGGGCCTGCTCGGCATCCGTGGTGAAGACGTACGAGCCCAGGCCGTAGCCGGTGCCGTTGGCGATCTCGATCGCCTCCTCCTCGCTCGACACGCGGTAGACGGTACCGACGGGGCCGAAGAACTCCTCGCCGTAGGCGTCCATGTCCTTCGTCACCCCGGTCAGCACGGTGCCGGGGTAGAAGGCGCCGTCGCGCTGACCGCCCACCTCGACCGTCGCCCCCTGGGCGACGGCGCGCTGGACCTGCTCGTCGAGGCGCTCGGCGGCGGCCAGGGACGACAGGGGTCCGAGCACGGTGTCATCGGCGAACGGGTCTCCCACCTTCGCCTCACCGAGCGCTGCGGTGAACTTCGCGAGGAAGCCGTCGTACAGGTCGTCGGCGACGATGAAGCGCTTGGCCGCATTGCACGACTGGCCGTTGTTGTCGAGGCGGGCATCCACGGCGGCCTGCACGGCGGCATCCAGGTCGTCGGTGGAGAGCAGGATGAACGGGTCGGATCCACCGAGCTCGAGGGCGACCTTCTTCAGGTGCTGGCCGGCGAGGGCGGCGACGGCCGACCCGGCGCGCTCGGAACCCGTCACCGACACGCCCTGCACGCGCGGGTCGGCGATGATGGTCGCCGCCTGGTCGTTGGTCGCACGGATGTTGACGTAGGCACCCTCGGGCAGACCGGCGTCGCGGTAGATCGCCTGCAGCGCCTCGGCGGACTCGGGGCACTGGGGCGCGTGCTTGAGGAGGATCGTGTTGCCCACCGCCAGGTTCGGCGCGGCGAAGCGAGCCACCTGGTAGTAGGGGAAGTTCCACGGCATGATGCCCAGCAGCACGCCCAGGGGCGAGCGGCGGATCACCGCGGATCCCTCGGCCAGGATGTCGAGCGGGGTGTCGCCGGTGATCTTGTCGATGTTGTCGGCGTAGTACTCGGTGATGTCGGCGGCGAAGTCGACCTCGCCCTCGGCCGCGGCGAGCGGCTTGCCCATCTCGCGCACGATGATCGCGGCGAGCTCGTCACGGCGCTCACGGTGCAGCTCGGCAACACGGCGCAGCGCCGCGGCGCGGTCGGCGGGTGCGGTGCGCGACCAGGCGCGGTACGCGTCGTGGGCGGAGGCGATGGCATCCTGCACTCCGGCATCGGTGAGCGTGTCGTACTCGGCGAGGGTCTCACCGGTGGCGGGGTTGACGACGGCGTAGTCGCTCATGGTGCTCCTTTTCGTTTCGTTGTCAGGACGTGCGGCGACGGCGGGCGCTGGCGGGCGCCTCGCGTCCCAGGGTCTCACCGCGGAAGAACGCCGGGCTCTTCACACGCTGCGCGATCATCAGGACGACGCCGACCACGATGATGACGACCGTGATGACGAAGACCAGCCCCACACCGCCGATCTCGGAACCGGAGCCGTACGAGGGATCCGCGCTGTCGATGAGGGTGGTCACGAACAGCACGGCCAGGATGACACCGCCCACGAGCGGGGCCAGCAGCGTCAGGAAGACGTTGCGCGCCGAGTCGAACCACTGCTTGCGGAAGTACCAGACGCACGCGAAGGCGGTCAGGCCGTAGTAGAAGCAGATCATCGCGCCCAGGGCCGTGATGGTGTCGGTCAGGACGTTCTCGCTCAGCACGCGCATGATCGCGTAGAAGGCGGAGGCGACGATCGCGGACACGATCGTGGCGTACCCGGGGGTGAAGAACCGCGGGCTGACCTTCGCGAACGTCCGCGGCAGGGCGTCGTAGTGCGCCATCGCGAGGAGCGTGCGGGCGGGCCCCACGAACGTGGCCTGCAGTGACGACGCCGAGCTGGTGAGCACCGCGAGCGAGACGAGGAACGCCAACGGGCCGAGGATCGGTCCGGAGAGGTGGAAGAAGACGTTCTCCTGGATGTCCTCGTTGCCCAGGCCCAGCTCGCCCGTGCCGTTGCCGGCGAACATCAGCAGCGCGACCGCGATCAGCAGGTACAGCGCCACGATGAGGAACACGGTGACGGTCGCCGCGCGACCGGGGGTGCGGTCGGGGTCCTTGGTCTCTTCGTTCATGGTGAGGATGACGTCCCATCCCCAGAAGATGAAGATCGACAGCGACAGGCCGGCGGCGAAGGCGCTGAAGGAATCGACCTCGAACGGGTTGAACCACGACGCCTGCACCGGGCTCGGATCGAAGGCGTTGCCGTTCATCATCTCGACGACCGCCGCGCCCGCGAACACCAGGAGCACGAGGATCTGGAAGCCGACCAGCCCGTACTGCAGGCGCTGCGTGGTCTGCAGATCGCGGTAGGACACGATCGTGGCGAGCAGCATGAACAGCAGGCACACCGCGATGTTGATCGGCACGACCCGCGTGAGCTCCGCGATCTCGGCGTTGCCGGTGATCTGGGCGATGAGCAGGAACAGGAAGTCCACCGCGATCCCGGCGAGATTCGACAGCACGATCACCGTCGCCGCGACCAGCCCCCACCCGGCCATCCACCCGACCCAGGGCCCGAAGGCGCGCGCGGCCCACGTGAACGAGGTGCCGGCATCCGGCATCCGGGAATTCAGCTCCCGGTAGCCGAGCGCGACCAGGAGCATGGGGATGAAGCCGACGAGGATGATGGCCGGTACCTGGAACCCGACCGCGGACACGGTGGGCCCGAGGGCGCCGGTGAGCGTGTACGCGGGGGCGATGGTCGAGATGCCGATGACGACGGCGCCGACCATGCCGATCGACCCGACCCGCAGGCCCTTGTTGGAGATGCCGGTGGTGACGGCGGCGTCGGGGCCCGGGGCGGGGCTCGCGTCGTTGCGAGATGAGGTCATGAGGAGGTCTCCGAGGTGCGCGGCACCACGATCATGGGGACGGGCAGGGCGCGGAGGATCCGCCCTGCGGTGGAGCCGAGGAACAGTCGGCGCGGCTGCGCGAGCCGGCTCGACCCGACCAGCGCGACCTCGCCGGGCAGCCAGTCGATGCGCGACACGGCATCCTCGATGTCGCTGCCGGCGCCCACGAGCGCCTCGGCCTCGATCTCGGCGGGCAACGAGCCGCGCACGGTGTCGAGGACGTCCTGCGCGTGCGCCTGAGCGGTCAGGCGGGTCAGGCCCGCATCGACGCGACCGGGAAGGTCGACGCCCGCGAGCGACAGCAGTCGCAGCGGAGCGTGCGCGCGCTGCGCCGTCGCCACCGCGGTGTCGAGCAGGACGTCGGCGCCGGGTCGGGTGCCGATCGCGGTGGTGATGCGCGGCAGCCCCACCGACGGATCGACGTGGCGCGCCCCCTCCGGGGCGAGGGCGACGGGAACGGGAGCCGAGTGCACGAGCTCCTCGGCGGTCGTGCCGAGACGGTGACGACCCCGCGGGCCTCCCCCGCCGGTGCCGACGACCAGGACGGCCGCCCCGAATTCCTCGGCGGCGGCGACGAGACCGTCGGACACGTCGGCGGCGTAGCGGACGTGACCCCGGATGCCGGGGAACGGCGCCAGGGCGTCGCGCAACCACCCGCGGGCGGTGTCCTCGACGAGCCGATCGTACGAGGCGTCGCTGGGGATCGAGACGTTCCCCTGCGCCGACGGCAGGACGACGACCACGTGGACCGAGGTCCCGAGGGCCGTGCCCAGGCGGGCGCCCAACGCGAGGGCGTCCGCGCCCGCGTCGGTCGCCGTGTAGCCGACGACGACGCGGTCGCCGCTCATCCGCGCGTCCGCTCGAGGATCTCGTCGGCGGCGCGGTGACCCTGACGGATCGCCCCGTCGACGTGCTGGTAGCCCGCACCGGCCATGTCGCTGCACGCGAGGTGGATCGCCCCCACGGGCTGACGCTGATCGGCGCCGTAACGGTGCAGACCGCCGAGGTCGAAGCTCGCGGCGTACGCGCCGCGCGTCCACTCCTCGGTGCCCCAGTCGCTCTCGTAGTACACGACGGGGTCCTTGGCCTGCGGACCGTAGTAGCGCGCCAGGGAGTCGAGGATGCGCGCCTTGCGCTCCTCAGCGCTCAGGCGGAACAGGTCGTCGGCGTTCTGGTCCGAGACGAAACCGACGAGCGTGCCCCGCTCATCGCCGTGGTTGGTGTTGTCGTAGGCCTCGTGGCACAGCTCGTAGGGGCTGAACGCGGTGCCGGACAGGCCCTGCTCGCGCCAGAACGGCGTGTCGTAGACGGCGTGCACCTTGATGACGAAGCCCATCGAGATGTGCTGGTGCATCTGGTGCTGCAGGCGCGGCAGCGGCGGCTCGAACGAGATACGCGAGTAGAGAACGGGTGCGAGCGCCAGAATGGCGAAGCGCGCGCGTACCGTCACGCCGTCGGCGACGACCGTGACGCCCGCCGACGCCGTCTTCGCCGTCTCGACACGCGCGGTCAGGGCGCGCAGATCCTCGACCCGCCGCCCCGTCCCCGCGTCGACCGATCGCTCGGCGGCGGCGGACTCGTCGCCCCAGATGATGCGGCGCACGGGCTGGTTGAGCAGCACGTCGTCGCCGAGACGCTCGGCGAGCAGCTCGGGCACCTGCTGCAGCCCGCCGGTGACGCGCTTGTCGAGGATGAAGTCGGCATCCACCAGGTGCGAATACGAGCCCGCGGATGCCGCCATCAGCAGCGACTGCAGCAGCGAGAAGGTGTGCGTCGGCTTGGTGAGCATCGCCGAACCGGTCGCGAAGGCGAGATTTCGCACGGCCTCGTCGTCATCGGTCTGCTGACGCAGCCAGGCGTCCCACGAGATCTTGTCCCACTCGTCCGCGCGCGGGTGCTCCCACGGCTTGTCGGGGTCGATCTCGGCGACCATCGCGTCGAGCTTCGCCGTGATCTCGTCGATGACCTTCTCGGTCTCGGGCGCGACGGGGAACATCTCGCCGGTGAAGCGCTTGGCCTGGCCGTCGGCGCCGACGTAGACGCTGTCGCCCTCGCGGTAGCGGCTGTAGGTCGACAGCCCCAGCTCGGCGACGGTGTCGATCAGCGCGGTCTGGTCGGGAGAAACCCACTGCCCGCCGAGCTCGAGCATGGCGCCGTCGATGACGTCGGTCCACAGGCGCCCGCCGACGCGGTCGCGCGCCTCGAGCACGACGACCGAGAGGCCGGCCTTTCGCAGGTCGTTCGCGGCGGTGAGGCCGGCGGCGCCGGCACCGATCACGACGACGTCGCGGGTGATCTCGTCCATGGGATCTGCTTTCTCTTTCGCGTTCGCGTTCAAGGGGGTGGCCCCGACGACGGCGGGCTCTTCGGGTCCTCCGCCGCCGTCGGGACGCCGGTCAGCTGCGGGCGAGGGCGGCCGCGACCACGTCGAGGCCCTCGGTCAGCAGCTCGTCGCCGATCGACAGCGGAGGGAGGAACCGGATGACGTTGCCGTACGTGCCGCACGTGAGCACGATGACGCCCTCGGCGATCGCTCCCTTGGCCACCGCCGACGTGAGAGCCGCGTCGGGCGCGCCCGTGGTGGGGTCGACGAATTCGACGGCGATCATCGCGCCGTGTCCGCGGACGTCGCCGATGCGCGGGTCGTTCTGCTGCAGCGCGTGCAGGCGGTCCTTCAGCAGGACGCCGATCTCGCGGGCGCGCTCGACGAAGCCCTCGTTCTCGAAGGCGTCGATGGATGCCAGTGCCGCGGCGCACGCGATCGGGTTGCCGCCGTAGGTGCCGCCCAGACCGCCGGTGTGGGTGGCATCCATGATCTCGGCGCGACCGGTGACGGCGGCGAGCGGAAGGCCGCCCGCGATGCCCTTGGCGGTGGTGACGAGGTCGGGGACGATGCCGAAGTGCTCGCTCGCGAACATCGCACCCGTGCGGGCGAAGCCGGACTGCACCTCGTCGGCGATGAAGACGACGCCGTTGTCACGGCACCAGTCGACGATCGCGTTGAGGAAGCCGTCGGCGGGGACGATGAAGCCGCCCTCGCCCTGGATGGGCTCGATGATGACGGCGGCGAGGTTCTCGGCGCCGACCTGCTTCTCGATGACCGAGATCGCCTTGGCCGCGGCCTCGGGTCCGGTCAGACCGTCGCGGAAGGGGTACGACAGCGGGGCGCGGTAGACCTCGGCCGCGAACGGGCCGAAGCCGCTCTTGTACGGCATGTTCTTGGCCGTGAGCGCCATGGTCAGGTTGGTGCGGCCGTGGTAGCCGTGGTCGAACGCGACGACGGCCTGGCGCTTGGTGTACTTGCGGGCGATCTTGACGGCGTTCTCGACGGCCTCGGCACCCGAGTTGAACAGCGCGCTCTTCTTGGCGTGGTCGCCCGGGGTCAGGCGGTTCAGCGCCTCGGCGACCGACACGTACGACTCGTACGGCGAGACCATGAAGCACGTGTGGGTGAACGCGGCGACCTGCTCCTGCACGGCCTTGACGACCGCGGGGTGGGCGTTGCCGACGCTGGTGACGGCGATGCCCGAGCCCAGGTCGATGAGCGAGTTGCCGTCGGCGTCGACGACGACCCCGCCACCGGCGGCGACGGCCTGAATGGGCACGGTGTGACCGACGCCGGATGCCACGGCGGCGGCCTTGCGCTCCAGCAGCTCCTGCGAGCGCGGACCGGGGATGGCGGTGACGAGGCGGCGCTCCTGGGCGAGGGACGGACCGCCGACGAGGGGGAGGGTGTCGAGGCTCATGGCCGCGATGCTACGGACGGCGCAGCGAGCCTCGCACTCTCCTGCGTGTACAGTCGCAGGCGCCGTCGTATACGAGTCGTACAGGAGTGTCCATGGCCGACGCCGCCGTCGCCCCGCCGAGTCTGCGCGCGCTTCTCGCGCGCTCCGACCTGCGCCTGCGCCTCGTCGTCGACGAGGCCGACCTGCCCGCCGGGAGCATCGACCGCCCCGTGCGCTGGGTGCACTCCAGCGACCTCATCGACCCCACGCCGTTCCTCAGCGAGGGCCTGGTCCTGCTGACGACCGGCACGCAGTTCGACGACGCGGCCGACTACCCCGCCTACGTGGGTCGCCTGCTCGCCCGCGGTGTCCGCGCGCTCGGATTCGGCACCGAGGTCGTGCGCGACGGCATCCCCTCCGGTCTGACGACAGCCTGCCTGGAGGGCGGGATGCCGTTGTTCGAGGTCCCGTACCGCACGCCCTTCATCGCGGTGGCGCGGGCCGGCGCCGAGGCCATCGCCGCCGACGCCTATGCCCGCCGCAGCTGGTCTCTCGCCGCCCAGCGAGCCGTCTCGCTCGCCGCTCTGCGCCCCGACGGGCTCTCAGCCACGCTCGCCGAGCTGTCCCGCCAGCTCGGCTGCTGGGTGGGGCTGTTCGACGCCGCCGGGGCGCTGCGCACGGAATACCCCCGAGGCGGCCTCGAGGCGGGCGCCGTCGAGGCGGTGACCGGCGAGGTGATCGCCATGCTCCGGCGCGGGACGCGCGCGGCCTCGCCCCTGCGTGCCGAGGGCGTGTCGGTGACGCTGCAGACCCTCGGCCGCGGCGGACACCTGCGCGGCGCGCTCGCGATCGCCGCGGACGACCTCGACCACGAGGCCCGCAGCGTCGTGACCGCGGTCGTCGCGATGGCGGCCCTCGCCCTCGAGCAGCAGGACGGGCTCGGACGGGCGATCGGCACCTTCCGCGCGGGCCTGATCCAGTCGCTGTGCACGGACGACCCCGCGCTCGCGCGCCGCGCGGGCCGCGACCTGTTCGGCCCCCTGCCCGCGGCGCCCGTCGTGGTGGCGCTGACTCCCCCGGCATCCCTCCGCTCGACGGCGCTGACCGAGTGGCTCGAGGTACGCGCCCAGGAAGGGCGGGGCGAGCTGTTCTTCGGTCGCGGCGACGACGGGATCGTGCTCGTCGTCCCAGCGGGCGCCCGCGCGCCGCTCGACGAGATCGCCGAGCGCTTCGAGCTGGTCGTCGGATGCTCAGCCCCCACCGCGTACGACGGATTCTCGAACGCCCTCACCCAGGCGCGGACCGCCCGAGACCGCCTCTCGACCCCCGGAGTCGCCGACTTCACCGACACCGCGCGCGCGGGGCTGCTCGCCGCCCTCGGGTCCGAGGCCGCCCGCACGGTCGCGCTCGGCGCGCTCACGCCGCTGCGCACCCACGACGCGGCCCAGGGGTCCGCCCTGCTCGACACCCTCGACGCGTGGCTCGCCCACGACTGCTCGCACGAGGGGACGGCGCAGGCCC
>NZ_QAJB01000262.1:0-2198 GCF_003061325.1 Microbacterium sp. HMWF026 | reverse complement strand
GTCCGGGTCGGGGTGGGGCTCGCCGTCGGCGTGGATGTGGGCGTCGGCGTGGCTGTCGCGGTGGGCGTTGCCGTGGGCGTGGGCGTGGGCGTGGGCGTGGGCGTCGCGGTCGGCGCCGGGGGCACGAGCAGCGACCCCCAGCGCGTCATCGACGCCGTGAAGTCCCCGGTCGCGAACCCGGGGGTGTTGTGCCCCATGGTGTGCGTGCGCACCGAGGCCTCGGCCGCGACCGGGGTGATCCGATCGATCAGGGCGAGGCCGTGGCGGCGCGGGGGAACGGTGGTGTCGCTGTCGTCGGGGGTCGACACGACCACGCGCACCTTCGTACCGCGCCACGCGTCGAGGGCGAACCGCGTCGGGTTGGCGGCGTCGATCGCGGCGAGGTCGTCGCCGAAGACCGCCTGCACCGAGATGCGTCCGCGGCCTCCGTCGTCGTACATCGCGCGCAGGTCGTAGGCGGCGTTGACGTCGTACATGCCCGTGATGTTCGGCAGTAGGCGACGACCGTAGGTCTCGGCGGCCAGCACGCCGCCGCCCGAGGTGGCGCGCAGGACGGTCGACGAGACGACGAACTGCCGCGTCATCCAGCTGAGGGCGGCGTTCTGCAGGTCGACGGCGCGCGGCGCCGAATACAGCGTGCCGCCCGCCTTCTGACAGATCGCGATCGCACCGCGCTCGACCGCCCACATCGCCGAGGCGCGGAAGCTGCCGTCCAGCGCGTTGTGATCGCCGCCCGAGCCGTGGTAATACCACACGACCGGCACGGGGCGGCCGTCTCCGGGCTTGATGCTCTGCGGCACGTACAGGCGAGCGGGGTCCTTGCTGATGGTCACGCAGATGTTGTCGAAGAGGGCGCCGCCGGGCGTCACCTCGTTCGCCGTGCGGAGGTACTCGCCGGGGAGCGTGGGTGTCGGTCCCGAGCTCGCCGCGGTCGCGGAGCGGGCGGCCAAGAGCCCGAGCGCGACGGCGCCGGCCCCCCACGCTCCACCGGTCAGGACGGTGCGGCGGCTGACGGGCCGTTCGCGTTCTCTCGGCATTGTTTGCATTCCCCTCGGCATGCCCGGCGCGTCATTCCGATCACGCGCTCTCGCGTTTCCATTGTGAAACCGCAAATGGCGGTGAATGTGAACTCCCTATGACGATCGGTCGCCGATTCGACGACGACCCGAACTACGGCCGTCCGCCGCGCTACAGTTTCGCCACGCCCGGGATCCAGGGTCGCGATCGCGATTCTGCACTCCGGACAAAAATCACGGTCGCCCCGTTTCGGGGGAATGCACGAGGCGACCGTCAGATGGGCCCGCGGGCCCTCGAACGGGGGGAATCGGTTGCGTCATGTCTACGACCGTGTGGGGAGCCGGCGGTAAGACCGCATTCATCTGTTCGACCGGCGGGCATTTCGCCGAATTGATCCGATTGGAATCGCTTTTCGGGCGGCATCCGGATTCCCTGTGGATCACCTTCGATACCCCGCAGAGTCGACAGATGCTCGAGGGGCGTCGGTGCGTCATGCTGCCCTACGTCGGTCCGCGCGACCTCAAGGGCACTCTTGCCGCGGCGGCTCCGCTGATGCGCATCTTCCATACCGAGCGTTTCGACGCGGCCATCAGCACCGGTGCGGCCATCGCGACCGCCGCCCTGCCCCTGGCCGCGAGTGCCGGCATCCCGGCCACCTACATCGAGAGCGTCGCCCGCGTCGACGGTCCCTCGATGACGGGCCGCCTGCTGCAGAACGTGCCGAGCGTCCACCTGAGGACGCAGGCGCCCGGGTGGGCGAACACCCGGTGGAAGCTGTGCGACAGCGTCCTGAGCACGTACCGGTCGGCAACGCGCGTGCGCCCGGCTCGCCGGCACCGGCTCTTCGTCACCCTGGGCACCATCCGCGGGTACCGGTTCGACTCGGTCGTCGACGCGGTGCTGGCGACCGGACTCGCCGACGAGCACACCGTCTGGCAGCTGGGCGAGACGACGCGCGAGGATCTGCCCGGCGCGGTCCACGACTATCTTGCCCCCGAGGACTTCACCCGTATCGCGGCCTCGGCCGACGTGGTCGTCTCGCACGCGGGCGTGGGTTCCCTGCTCGAGATGCTCGCGCTGGGGGTGCACCCGGTGCTGGCCATCCGCAACGCCGCACGCGGAGAGCACGTCGACGACCATCAGGACCAGATCGCCGCCCTGGTGAACTCCCTCGGCATCGC
>NZ_QAJB01000261.1:0-5380 GCF_003061325.1 Microbacterium sp. HMWF026 | reverse complement strand
GCCGTCATGCCGATCGACGGCGCGTCGGGACCCGCGGTCGGGTCGGGATTCGTCACGGTCCGGGTGCCCGCCGATTCTCTCGCGCAGGTCATGGACGGCCTGCGCTCGATCGGCGACGTCACCGCCACAAGCGTCACCCGCTCCGACGTGACCGAGCAGACGGTCGACCTGCGGGCGCGCGTGGCCGCCGGTGAGGCCTCGGTCGCCCGGCTGACGCAGTTGCTCGCGCAGGCGGCATCCGTCTCGGACCTGGTCACGGCCGAGTCCGCGCTCGCCGACCGTCAGGCGCAGCTCGACAGCGACCGCCAGGTGCTGCAGAGCATCGAGTCGCAGATAGCCCTGTCGTCGCTGAGCGTGCAGCTGACCGAGCGGACGGCATCCGTCACGGCGGACCCCGCGGGCTTCGGCGACGGCCTGACGGCGGGGTGGAACGGACTCGTCGCGACCCTGAACGGCGTGGTGATCGGCCTGGGGTTCCTGCTGCCGTGGATCGTCGTGGCCAGCGTGGTCGCCGCGGTCGTCTGGGCCGTCCGGCGGTACCTGCGCCGTCGGCGTACCGCGCGCGAGGGCTGAGCGCAGCGGGGGCTGGTGGTGCCGCCGGGCGGGCCGCGCGGTCAGCGTATCGACGGTCACACTCGAACGCCGTCCAGGTGCCGAGCGTCGAGGGCGGCGCGCTGCCCGCTCCGGAAGGCTGGGAGCTTGTCACTCAAATCGCTGCCGTCATGTTCCCTGATGGCGATGGCGGGAAATCTTCCCGCATCGTTCCCGACTATCGACCGGTTCGACCGCACGACGGGTGTCGCGACAAGCATCGCTGGCTACGATGGCGCGGCACACCGGTGAGAAGGACGTGAAGCTTGTGGTGGAGGTAATACGTTGAGCGACCGGCTGGTAAGCGTCGAACAGCAACGAGACGGACGCATCTTCGTGATCACATACTCGAAGACCTCGGACGGCCACCGCATTATTGACGGCACGCCTCTCGTGGTCGAGTCCGCGGCAGACGCGGGAGCGCTCGGCGATGCAGTGGTCACCGGGCTTCAGCGCTCGACCGACGGCGTGCTCCCGGCGCGCGACCTCCGCCAGAATCCCCCAGACGCAGCGTTCCTCGCGTGGGTGGGAGCGCCGACCTACGCCGCCTACGCGAAGGGTGTTCGCGGCGTCGAGGTGTGGGCGGAGGGGTCAAGCGACCTCACCTTGGTCGAGGTGACCCCGAAAGCGAACGGTGGGGCGAGCGAGGGCTTCACGCCGATGGACGACGTCGAAGAGCTGCGCTCGCCAGAGCCAAGCCGGCTCGGCGCCGCGGTGCAACGTGCGCTGACCCTGGCGACCGCATAGCGCGGCCTGCCCCTCGTCGCACCGATCTTCTCGTATGCGCGGGTCTCGGGGTTGCTGCGACGAATCGGCTTTTGTTCGGCCCATTGCCCGCCCGCGCCGTCAGGGCGCTTCGGACCGAGGGTTGCCGTGGCCTGATTCCAGGGTCCGATTTGACCCCGGAGAATAGCGACTTCCGCGGGCTCCGGAGACCTGGGAGTCGGGTCGCTATACGAGGGGGTCACCAGATGTAGTGGTGAGCCACTCTAAAAACAGAAAGCCCCCGGATTTCCGGGGGCTTTCCGTGTTGCTATGTCCTGGGACTCTCGTCCGAGTGACCCCAGCGGGATTCGAACCCGCGTTACCGCCGTGAGAGGGCGGCGTACTAGGCCGCTATACGATGGGGCCGCGTCGCAACGTGTTCAAGTATGCACCACGAATGACGCGCACGCAAAATCGGGGCCGAGCCACCGATATCCCGGGCGTGTCCGGCCACGGTACCGCGAACCCGCGCCCATCGGAAGACCCGTTAGGCGATGTTCACCCGGGGCGCCAGGACTTGCCGCCCTCCCCCGGCCGGGAGTTGACTCGGTCCATGCGCCTCACGAAGCACGAACACGCGTCCCTCGTCCTCGTCGAGAGCGGGCACTCGCTCGTCATCGACCCGGGCAGCTTCACCTCGCCCCTCGAAGACCTCGTCGGGCTGGTGGGTGTCGTCATCACGCACGAGCACGCCGACCACTGGACCCCCGAACACCTCACCCGCCTGCAGAAGGCGCACCCCGACGTGCCCGTGTACGGCCCCGAGGGCGTGCGCAACGCCGCCGCCGGGTTCGACGTCACGGTGGTGCACCCCGGCGACAGCCTGGACCTCGGCCCGTTCCACCTCGAGTTCTTTGGGGGACGCCACGAGGTCATCCACGAGTCGATCCCCGTCGTCGACAACGTCGGCGTCCTCGTCAACGACGCCCTCTACTACCCGGGCGACTCGTACGCGGTGCCCAAGCACAAGAAGGTCGCCCTGCTCGCCGCTCCGGTCGGCGCCCCCTGGCTGAAGATCGGCGACGCCATCGACTACGTGCTCGCGGTCAAGCCCGAGCGCGTGTTCGCCACGCACGACATGACCCTCTCGGTCGCGGGCAAGCAGATGGGCGACGCGCGCCTGACGTGGGCCGTCGAACAGAACGGCGGCTCGTTCGTCGACCTCACGCCGGGCGACACGGTCGAGGTCTGAGAGCCGCCGCCGCGGGCTCGACTCCGGAGACTCAGCCCCGGGCGCCGGGCGCGCGCGGCGTGTCGAGCACCGAGCCGTCGAGTTCTCCGGAGTCCGGCACGCGGCCGCGCGGTGCCGTGCATGAGAACACCGGATGCCACGAGCCCTGGGGGCCGTGGCATCCGGTGTTCTGCGGAGCGGGGTTTACTGCGCGTCGAGGTCGGTCTCGAGCAGGGCGACGAGCTCGTCGAGCGCCTGCTCGGCCCCCTCGCCCTCGGCCTTGAGCGTCACGACCGTGCCGTGGCCGGCACCCAGGCCCATCAGCGACAGGATGCTGCCGGCGTTGAGGTCGGGTCCGCCCTGGGCGGCGATGGTGACGGGCACCTTCTTCTCTTGCACGGCCTGCACGAAGAGCTTCGCGGGGCGGGCGTGGAGTCCCGAGCTGCTGGCGATGGTGGCCTGACGTTCTGCCATGGTGATTCCTTTCGAACCGGTGGGGTCTTAGGCGGCGACGGTGGCGGCCGGAGCGGCCTCGGCGACGGCCGCGTCCTTGGTGCTGCGTCCGATGCCCTTCAGAGCCACGATCAGCAGCGCCGTCACGACGGTACCCGCCACGATCGCGAGCGCGAAACCCCAGAAGGGGTTGATCGCGAAGAACACGAACACACCGCCGTGCGGGGCGAAGGACTGCACGCTCAGCAGCATGCTCAATCCACCCGTGATCGCGCCGCCGACCATCGAGGCGGGGATGACGCGCAGCGGGTCGGCCGCGGCGAACGGGATCGCACCCTCGGAGATGAACGAGGCGCCGAGCAGCCAGGCGGCCGCGCCGTTCTCGCGCTCCACCGGCGTGAACTTGCCACGCGCCAGGACCGTCGAGGCGAGGGCCATCGCGAGCGGGGGCACCATACCGGCGGCCATGACCGCGGCCATGATCAGGTACGGGGCGGTGTTGGTCTGCGACGCGGCGGCGAGGCCCGTGGTGGCGAAGACGTAGGCGACCTTGTTGACGGGTCCACCGAGGTCGAAGCACATCATGAGGCCGAGGATGACGCCCAGCACGATCGCCCCCGCGCTCGAGGCGGCGAGCGAGGTGAGTCCCTCGGTCAGAGCGGCCATGAGGGCGGCGATGGGACGACCGAGGAAGAGGATCATCAGGCCCGAAGCGAAGATCGAGCCCAGGAAGGGGACGATCACGACCGGCATGAGGCCGCGGAGCCACCGGGGTGCGTCGAACCGGCCGAGCCACCAGGCGATGAATCCGGCGAGCAGACCGCCGATGATTCCGCCGATGAAGCCGGCGTTCATGAGCACGGCGACGGCACCGGCGACGAAGCCGGGGGCGATGCCGGGGCGGTCGGCGATCGCGTAGGCGATGAAGCCTGCGAGCACGGCGACGATGAAGCCCATCGAGGTCGCGCCGATCATGAAGAAGACCGAGCCGAGGTACTGGCCCACGGGGCCGAGCGGCGAGGTGATGCCGTCGGTGGGCAGGTCCCACAGCGAGTTCTGGATGATGACGTTGGCCGCGTTCTGCGTGACCTGGTAGCCGCCGAGCAGGAAGCCCAGGGCGATGAGCAGACCGCCACCGGCGACGAACGGGATCATGTAGCTGACACCGGTCAGCAGCCAGCGCTGGATGCGGCGACCCACGGACTGCTGGGCGACGGGGGCGTCCGAGGCGGATGCCGCCGCGGCACCGCCCTGCACGCGGGCGGCGTTCGGGTTCTCGCTGGCGGCGAGGGCTTCGGCGATGAGCTGCTTCGGCTGCTCGATGCCGCGCTTGACCCCGGCGCGGACGACCGGCTTGCCCGCGAAACGCTGGGGCTCGCGGACGTCGACGTCGACCGCGAAGATCACGGCGTCGGCGTCGTCGATCACGCTCTGCGGCAGGGCCTTGTATCCGCTCGAGCCCTGCGGCTCGACGATCAGCTCGACGCCGTCGGTCTCGGCGCCCGCCGCGGTCAGGGCGTCGGCCGCCATGAAGGTGTGGGCGATACCGGTGGCGCACGCGGTGACGGCGACGATCTTCTTCGTCTTGGTGGCCGTGGTCGAGCGGGCCTCGGCGCGGGTGGCGGCGGCCGGAGCCGCGGCCTCGGCGACCGTGGGCTCGGCGGCCGGGGCGATGGCATCCGTGATGATGCGGACAGCCTCGGTGTTCGACGAGGCGCGACGCAGCCCCCCGGTGAAGTCATCCTTCATGAGGCTGCGGGCCAGCTGCGACAGCACCGACAGGTGGGCCTCGTCAGCGCCCTCGGGCGCGGCGATGAGGAACACGATGTCGGCGGGGCCGTCGGGGGCGCCGAAGTCGACGCCCGGGGTCAGGCGGGCGAAGGCGAGGGTGGGCTCGGTGACCGAGGCGCTGCGCGCGTGCGGGATGCCGATCCCGCCGGGCAGGCCGGTCTCGTCCTTCTGCTCGCGGGCCCACGCGTCGTCGAAGAGCTCCTGTGCGCTTCGGGCGCGGCCTTGCGCGACGACGCGCTCGGCGAGGGCGCGGATCACCGACTGCTTGTCGGTGCCCAGGGGCACGTCGAGGGTGACGAGCTCCGGAGTGATGATGTCGGACATTGTCGGTGACCTCCGTGGTCAGGGTGTGGCGATAGGGGTGGCGAAGGCGGAGACGGCGATCGGGCCCGCGGGCAGATCGGCCGGTGTCGGGGCCTGGGTCCCCGGCAGGGTCGCGGCGGCGGCGCCGTAGGCGATGCTGCGCGCGAGGCGTTCGGGGGCCGCAGCCCCCTCGACGGCGGCCAGCAGGTAGCCGGCGAGCGAGCTGTCGCCCGCGCCGACCGTGCTGGCGACCTGGATCTTCGGGGCGCGTCCGCGCCAGGCCCCCTCGGCGGTGAACAGCAGCGC
>NZ_QAJB01000260.1:1916-15223 GCF_003061325.1 Microbacterium sp. HMWF026 | reverse complement strand
CCGCCTGAACGGGCCTCCGCACGGCGTGTCGCGACTTCGCCCCGCCGTTGTGCCCGCTCACGCCCCACGTCCCCTGCACGTGGCCGGTGTGTAGAGCACGAGACGTGGGCGGGACGGGCCCGACCCCGCCCCTCAGACGCGGGCGAGCGGCACGGACGAACGGGCGACCACCGCCGCGCCGAGACAGACCACCGCGACCGGGACGAGCGCCCACAGCGCGAGGCCCGCGTACCCCGAGAGCCCGAGGATGATCCCGGCGAGCACCGAGCCGGCTGCGGCGCACGCGGTCATCAGCGTGTCGCTGCGTCCCTGACGGCGCGGACGCGCGGCGAGGGGTGTCGCCTCGGTCAGCAGCGCCGATCCGGCGACCGTCGCCGCGCTCCACCCGAGGCCCAGCAGCACCAGCGCCACGAGCACGCCGGCCTGCGCGTCCGCGAACGCCGCCGCGACGGCCAACGACGCCGCGAGAAGCACCTGTCCGAGCACGATGACGGGGACACGCCCCCATCGATCCGCGAGTAGCCCGAAGACGGGCGACAGACCGTACATGCCGAAGACGTGCAGTGCGATCGTGACGCCGACGGCGAGGGTGACGGCATCCCGGGCCACGATGTGCGAGAGGTGCACGGGCGTCATCGCCATCACCGAGGCCATGGTCACGTGCGACGCGGCCACGGCGAGCATGGCGAAGCGCGCGAGCGCGGGGCGATCCGCCGAGGGCGAGACCGGAGCGGATGCCGCGTGCTCGCGATCGAGTCGCTGGGCGAGCAGCAGGGGGTCGGGACGCAGCACGAGGACGTACAGGGCGAAGGCGCACGCCTGCGCGGCGAACGAGAACATGTACGCGCCCGTCAGACGCGGCATGCCGATCGCGGCGCCCAGGAGTTCGCCCGGGGCCAGCAGCAGAGGCCCGATCACTCCCCCGACGGTCGTGGCCCAGACGACCGTCGCCAGATCGCGGCCGCGTCGCGCGGTGGGTGCCAGGTCGGTGGCGGCGAATCGCGACTGCAGCGTGCCGGCGTTGCCGGCGCCGATCAGGGCGATGCCCACGAGCAGCATCGGGAACGCGCGGGTCGCCGCGGCCGCGATGACGACGACGATGCCGGCGAGGGCGGCGAGATTTCCCGTCGTGAGCGCGAAGCGTCGACCGCGTCGACCGGCCACGCGTGCCAGCGGGATCGCGGTGAGGGCCGCGCCCAGCGTGACGGAGGCGGTTGCGAAGCCGGACAGCGCCTCTTGCCCAGAGAGGTCGGCGGCGAGCAGGGCGCCCAGCGACAGCGTCGCGCCGAAAGCGACGCCGGTGAGCACCTGACCCGCCGCCAGCACGCCCACGGTGCGGCGCTGGGTGGCGACGAGGTCGACGCCCGTCGGCGCGGCGGCGTCAGGCATCGCGCGCGGTGTTGCGCAGCACCCCGATACCGTCGATCTCGACCTCGACGACGTCGCCGGCGCCGAAGGAGCCGATGCCGGCGGGCGTGCCGGTGAGGATGAGGTCGCCTGGCAGCAGGGTGAACACGGCGCTCGCGTACGCGATGAGGGCCGGGATGTCGTGGACCATGTCGGAGACGGGTCCGTCCTGACGAACTTCTCCGTTGACCCGCGTGACGATGCGGGCGGAACCGAGGTCGAGGTCGGTCTCGATGACGGGCCCGACCGGGCAGAACGTGTCGAAGCCCTTCGCACGCGACCACTGGCCGTCGCTGCGCTGCAGATCGCGCGCGGTGACGTCGTTGGCGACGGTGTACCCGAAGATGTACTCGCCCGCGCGCTCGGCCGGGACGTTCTTGGCGATGCGCCCGATGACGACGGCGAGCTCGCCCTCGTAGTCGGTCTGCTCGCTGAGCCGCGTGGGGCGCACGATCGCATCGTTCGGGCCGATCACCGAGGTGTTGGGCTTGAGGAACATCAGCGGCTCGGCGGGCGCCTCGCCGCCCATCTCGGCAGCGTGGTCGCGGTAGTTCTTGCCGATGCAGACGACCTTGGAGCGCGGGATGACAGGAGCCAGCAACGCGACCTCGGCGAGCGGGATGCGCTCGCCCGTGGTGCCGAACCCGGCGAACATGGGGTCGCCTTCGAGCACGACGAGGTGGTCGTCGTCGACGATGCCGTAGCGGAGGGCGTCCTGGTGGCTGAACCGAGCGATCTTCACCCGGCCAGCCTAGCCGCGGGGTCGGACATCGCGCGGGCCCGGCCCCTCGACGACGTCGCGCGGCTAGGACGCAAACGACGAAGGGGCCCCCGGCATCCGGGAGCCCCTGTCGTGAACCGCCTCGGGTCAGGCGTCGAGGCGGTACAGCCAGCCGTGCTTGTCCTCGGCGCGGCCGTACTGGATGTCGGTGAGCTCCTGGCGCAGCTCGAGCGCGAGGGTGCCGCTGGGCTGCTCGTCGATGAAGTCACGGCCCTTGAGCGTGCCGATCGGGGTGACGACGGCGGCGGTGCCGCACGCGAACACCTCGACGATGTCTCCGGATGCCACGCCCTGGCGCCACTCGTCCAGCGAGACGTTGCGACCCTCGACGTGGTGCCCCCGGTCGCGGGCCAGCTGCAGCAGCGAGTCGCGGGTGATGCCCTCGAGGATCGAGTCAGACTGCGGGGTGACGATCGTGCCGTCCTTGTACACGAAGACGACGTTCATGCCGCCGAGCTCCTCGACGTTGCGGTCCTGGTCGAGGAAGACGACCTGGTCGCACTCGTTCTCGTACGCCTCGGACTGGGGCAGCAGGCTGGCGGCGTAATTTCCGCCGGTCTTGGCCGCGCCCGTGCCGCCCTTGCCGGCGCGCGAGTAGTCCTCGCTGAGCCAGATCGACACCGGCGTCACGCCGCCCTTGAAGTAGGCGCCCGCGGGGCTCGCGATGAGATAGTAGGCCACCTTGTGCGCGGGGCGGACCCCGAGGAACGCCTCTTTCGCGAACATGAAGGGCCGCAGGTACAGGCTCTGGTCGTCGCCCGAGGGAACCCACGCGCCGTCGACGGCGATGAGCTCGCGCAGCGACTGCAGGAAGTACGGCACGGGCAGTTCGGGCAGCGCGAGGCGCCGCGCGGAGCGCTGCAGGCGACGCCCGTTCTGGTCGGGGCGGAACGTGTGCACCGACCCGTCGGCGTGGCGGTAGGCCTTGATGCCCTCGAAGATCTCCTGCCCGTAGTGCAGGACCGCCGCGGCGGGGTCGAGCGAGATGGGACCGTACGGCGAGACGCGCGGACGGTGCCAGCCGCCGCGGACCGACCAGCAGATGTCGACCATGTGGTCGGTGAAGTTCTGCCCGAAGCCGGGGCTGGCGAGGATGGCGTCGCGCTCGGCCGCGTTCTTGGCGGCGAGGTTGCGGGTGACCGAGAACTCGAGCGGGTCGAGTCCGGTGTCGGGGTCGGTGTCGATCGTGGTCATCTGTGATCCAAAACTGTTCGTGTGCCGGGGGCGATGCGGGCCGATCGGTCCAGGTTACGCCTGGACGCGCGCGGCGATCGCGTCGCCGATCTGCGCGGTGGTGCGCTGGCCGTCGCGGTTCGCGATGTCGTCCTCGACCGCGCGGGTGACGCGGGCGGATTCGTCGGTGAGCCCGAGGTGGTCGAGCAGCAGGGCGACGGAGAGGATCGCGGCCGTGGGGTCGGCCTTCTGGCTTCCCGCGATGTCGGGCGCCGATCCGTGCACGGGCTCGAACATCGAGGGGAACGCGCCGTCGGGGTTGATGTTGCCCGAAGCGGCGAGACCGATGCCACCGGTGACGGCGCCGGCCAGGTCGGTCAGGATGTCGCCGAAGAGGTTGTCGGTGACGATCACGTCGAAGCGGCCCGGGTTCGTGACCAGGAAGATGGTTGCCGCGTCGACGTGCAGGTAGTCTACGGCGACCTCGGGGAACTCGGATGCCACGGCATCCACGATCCGCTTGTACATCCCGCCCGCGTGGACGAGCACGTTCGTCTTGTGCACGAGCGTCAGCTTCTGCCGTCGGCGCCCGGCGAGGGCGAAGGCGTAGCGGACGACCCGCTCGACGCCGTAGGCGGTGTTGACCGAGGTCTCGTTGGCGACCTCGTGCGCGGTGCCGCGCCGAATGGAGCCGCCGTTGCCGACGTAGGGGCCCTCGGTGCCCTCTCGGACCACGACGAAGTCGATCTCGCCCGGGTCGGCGAGGGGGCCCGTGGCGCCGGGGTAGAGCTTCGAGGGGCGCAAATTGACGTAGTGGTCGAGCTCGAAACGCAGCTTGAGCAACAGGCCGCGCTCGATGTTGGCGTCCTTGAGGCGCGGGTCGCCGGGCACTCCCCCGACCGCTCCGAGCAGGATCGCGTCGTGCTCGGCGATCGCGGCGAGGTCGTCGTCGGTGAGGGTGTCGCCGGTCTCGAGGTACCGTCCCGCACCGAGCGAGAAGGGCGTCTTCTCGAACGTCACGTCGGAGGAGGCGGTGACGGCGTCGAGCACCTTGACGGCCTCGGCGACGACTTCGGGACCGATGCCGTCACCGGGGATGACGGCCAGTTTCACGACACGCGACATCGCTCTCCTCAGAGCTCGGGGCGCGTCACTTCGTCGACGCGCCGCGGGATGATCCCAGGGTAGTGGCAGCGATCACCCCGGCCACGACGATCAGTCCTGAGCCGATGAGCGCGGTGATCACGACACCCGAGTCGAACGCGTGCGCGGCCGCGAGGCGTAGGGCCTCGCCCAGGGCGGGGTCGTCGAGGGTCTGCGACACCGCGACGGCTCCGGCGAGGGTCTCACGGGCAGCCTGGGCGGCGGCATCCGGCAGCCCCGCCGGCAGCACCAGCTGCGCGCGATAGAAGGCCGCGAGGATGCCGCCGAGCACGGCCGTGCCCAGGACGGCGCCCAGCTCGTAGGCCGTCTCGGACACCGCGCTGGCCGCTCCGGCCTTCGCCGACGGGGCACTCGAGAGGATGAGCTCGTTCGACACCGTCTCGGCCGCGCCGATGCCGATGCCGAGCAGGCCGAATGCCACGATCAGCTGCACGAGGTCGGCCGTCGAGAAGGCGACGAGCACGTACGCCACGACCGAGAAGGACAGCGCGATGGGCACCACGACGCGCGGCGCGAAACGCTTGGCCACGGGGACGACCGCCAGACCCGAGACGATCATCAGCACCAGGCCGGGCAGCAGGGCGAAGCCCGCGACCATCGGCGAGAGGCCGACGACGAGCTGCAGGTGCTGCGCGACGAAGTACAGGAAGCCGACCAGCCCCACGACGCTCAACAGGTTGACCAGGATGGCGCCCGAGAAGGTGCCCCGGCCGAACAGCGTCATGTCGAGCATGGGGGTGGACAGCGCCCGCTGGCGGCGGACGAAGAGCCAGCCGAACACGACACCGACGACGAAGAGGACCGGTGCCAGCGAGAGCGGACCGTCGACGGCGAGCTTCTTGATGCCATAGACGATCGGCACCATGGTCGCGAGGGACAGCAGCACGCTGACGGGGTCGAATCGGCCCGGGTTCGGGTCGCGGCTCTCGGGTACGAAGAACGGCGCGAGGATCAGCAGCGGCACGAGTACCGGGACGGCCATGAGGAAGACCGACCCCCACGAGAAGTGCTCGAGCAGGAAGCCGCCGACGATCGGGCCGAGGGCGGCGCCCGCCGAGAAGCCCGACGCCCAGATCGCGATCGCGAAGCGCCGCTGATCGCGATCGCGGAAGATGCTGCGCAGCAGCGACAGGGTCGAGGGCATGAGCATGGCGCCGAAGACACCCATGAGCGCGCGGCCCGCGATCAGCAGGGCCGCGGTGGGTGCGAACGCCGACAGCGCCGACACGGCGGCGAAGCCGGTCGCGCCGATGAGCAGCAGGCGACGGCGACCGAAGCGGTCACCGAGCGTTCCCATCGTCACGAGCAGACCCGCCAGGACGAGCGGGTACACGTCAATGATCCACAGCTGCTCGATGCTCGTGGGCTGGAGCGACAGGGCGATCTCGGGCAGGGCGAAGCTCAGCACCGTGTTGTCGACCGAGACCAGCAGCACGGGCAGCATGAGCACCGCCAGCGCGAACCAGCCGCGCCACCCGGCGCGGGTCACGGCGATATCCGAGGTGGGCAACGACGAGGTGAGCATGTACCGTTTCCGTTTCTAAACCGTCCAGCCGGTATAGTATCAGAGGCGGACGTCCGGCCGCCAGTACGATCGAGGAGTCATGAGTCGCCCCCCTCTCGCCCGCGAAGCCGTGCTCGACGCGTTCACGCGCATCCTCGTTGACGACGGCGAACGTGCAGCGACGATGGATGCCACCGCCCGCGCGGCCGGGGTGTCCAAGGGCGGGCTGCTCTACCACTTCGGGTCCAAGAGCGCCCTCGAAGAGGCTCTCGTGCGCCGACTCGAAGAACTGGCGCGCGAGGACGTCGCCGAGATCGAGAGCGCCGACGAGGGCGTCGTCGCCGCGCACCTGCGGTCCTCGCAGAACACCGGCTCACCCCTGGACGTCACGATCCTCGCGGTGTCGCGCCTCGCGCAGAACGGCAATGACGCGGCATCCAGCTCGCTCCGCCGCGTGCGCGAACTGTGGGAAGAGAGCCTGCGCCCTCACACGCGGGACGAGACGGCGCTGCAGATGGTGCTGCTCGTCAGCGACGGCCTGTACTTCAACGCGGTGCTCGACCTGAACGCGGTCCCCGGTCCCTCGCTCGAGGGCGCGGCGCTCGACCGTCTGATCGCCGCCGTCGTCGCCGCGACCACCTGAAGCCCTCGGCGGCCGTCATGGTCTGCGACGCGCGGTTCTGATCCCGCCCAGAAGGACCAGCAGCCCGCCGCCGAGTCCGAGCCAACCCCACCAATGGGTGGCGATGACGTCGCTGACCCCGAGGGCAAGGAACAACCCGCCGAGAAGCAGGAACATGATGCCGGTCGCTGTCATCTCCGCAGTCTCGACCACGCCGTGGCAGATCGCCCGCGCGGGTCGCAGACGTTCATCTGTTCAGCGGTCGGTTTTCACGACCACCCTCCCGCGGGGGCGTCAGCCGTCCACCGGATGAGGTGCGGAGAAGGCGCGGTCGCGGCCCCGGTGAGGACGACGAAGGGGGGCCGCCGAAGCGACCCCCCTCACGACATCCGGCCTCAGCCCTCGACGATCTCGATCTGCCGGAACAGGTCGGCACCGACGGACTCGCGCATCGCGTCGAGGATCTCGTCCGGCACCGGCGAGTCGACCGTGAGCACCGACAGGGCGCGGCCCGTGGCATCCTGCGCCGCGACCTGCAGACCCGCGATGTTGATGCCGGCGTCGCCGAGCTTCTGACCGTAGATGGCGACGATGCCGGGGCGGTCGGCGTAGCGCATGACGACGTGGTGCTGCTCGATGGGCACCTCGATCTCGTAGCCGTTGATGGACACGACCTTGGGCACCATGCGCGTGCCCGCGAGCGTGCCCGCGACCTCGAGGGTCGAGCCGTCGGCCAGGGTGCCGCGCAGGATCGTGATGTTGCGGTACAGCGGGCTCTCGGCCTCGACGACCAGTCGGGCCTCGACGCCGCGCTGCTCGGCGAACAGCGGCGCGTTGACATAGGACACCGTCTCGCTGACGATGCGGCTGAAATAGCCCTTGAGCGCCGCCAGGCGGTAGACGCTGACGTCGTACTGCGCGAGCTCGCCGCGCACCTCGATGTCGAGGCTCGTCAGCGCGCTGTCGGCGAGACCGCTGAAGAACTGACCCAGCATCTCGACGAGAGCGATGCCCGGGCGCACGAAGGGGTCGATCGCACCGCCCGCGACGTTCACGGCATCCGGGACCAGGTCGCCCTCGAGCGCGAGCTTGACCGAGCGCGCGACCGAGACGCCCGCCTTCTCCTGCGCCTCTTCGGTGCTGGCGCCCAGGTGCGGCGTGACGACGACGTTCGGCAGGTCGAGCAGCTTGCGGACCGGACCGCCCTCGGCGGGGGGCTCGGTCGAGAACACGTCGAGGCCCGCTCCGGCGATCTCGCCCGACGTGAGCGCGTCGAACAGCGCCTCTTCGTCGATGAGCCCGCCGCGCGCGACGTTGATGACGTACGCGCTCTTCTTCATGCGGCGCAGCTGCTCGGCGCCGATCATGCCGGTGGTCTCGGGGGTCTTCGGCATGTGGATCGTGACGAAGTCGCTCTGGTCGAGCAGTTCGTCGAGCGAGACGAGCTGCACGCCCAGCTGCTGGGCGCGCGCGGCGGTGACGTAGGGGTCGTACGCGATGACGCGCATGTCGAAGCCCTGCAGGCGCGCGGCGATGAGGGCGCCGATGCGGCCCAGGCCGATGATGCCGATGGTCTTCTCGAACAGCTCGGTGCCGGTGAACGAGCTGCGCTTCCACAGTCCCTGGGCGAGCGAGGCGTGCGCGGCGGGGATGCGGCGCGCGAGGCTCAGCACGTGCCCGACCGTCAGCTCGGCGGCCGAGATGATGTTGGACGTCGGCGCGTTGACGACCATGACGCCGGCCGCGGTGGCCGCCTTGATGTCGACGTTGTCGAGGCCGACGCCGGCGCGGGCGACCACCTTGAGCGACGGGGCCGCGGCGAGGGCCTCGGCGTCGATCTGGGTGGCCGAGCGCACGAGCACCGCGTGCGCGTCGGCCAGGGCCGAGAGCAGCGCGGGGCGGTCGGTCCCGTCGACGTTGCGCACGTCGAAATCGGGGCCGAGCGCGTCGATCGTGGCGGGAGAGAGTTCTTCGGCGATGAGCACGACGGGCTTCGTCACGGATGCGTCCTTCGAAACGGTGCTGGGGACCGGCGCGCACCGTCGCACACCGCCGGCGCGAGCCGGGCGCGCGGCCCGTGCGGGCCGTGTGTCAGCCTAGCGCGGCGTCGCGGAGCCTTCCGACCGTGTGACGCGACGCACCGGTCGCCCGGGATTCGCGGATCGGTCCCGGATGCCACTCCCCCGCCGTCAACCGCCGTACAGGCCGTACGAGGTCGTGCCGTAGCCCACGATCGCGAGCCAGAACGCCGCCGACAGCGTGAGCCCTGCCAACAGCACGATCGCGAACTGCCCGGCCGCGCGGCGGGCGCCGATCGCGAACGCGATGCCGAAGGCGATCAGCGGGAAGACGATGGGCAGGATGTAGACGAACCACCCCAGCCCGTTCAGGCCGAGCGGACCGTTGACCTGCTGGATCAGCAGCGCGACCGCGCTCCACACCACGTAGGCGTAGAACAGGCCGAACAGCCCGGCGATCGTCACGACCAGCCACGTGGGCAGCCGGCGGCGGGCGACGGCATCCTTCGCCTCTGCGGTCATGCGAACACTCCCAACGACAGGAACGGCCACGGCACGAGCAGCACGATGCCGAGGATGAGCAGCAAAAAGCGCTGCCAGGTGCGCCACGACCGGGTGAGGGCCAGGACCGCGACGAACCACACCATCGGTGCGAGCGCGGCGGCGATGGTCAGTGACACCAGGGTGACGTCGGGGATCGGCAGGCCCAGGCCTCGCAGTTGCAGTCCCGCGATCAGCCAGCCGACCGCGAAGAGCACGAAGGTCGCGGCCACCATGCCGATGCCGACCAGGCCGACGTTGCCGAGCGGGGCCGAGTGCGCGGCATCCGCGTCCGACTCGGTCCCGGGCTCGTCGCGCCCCGCCGGGGCGGACGGCTCAGGATGCCGCTCGGCCGGGATGGACGGCTCAGGATGCCGCTCCGCCGACGCCGCGGCGGACGTGGCGACGGGCTGCAGGGGCTCCGGCGTATCCGGCTGCAGGGGTTCCGGCTGCACCGGCTCAGCCGTCCGACCCGGCACGGCCGGTCCATCGGCGCGGCCGTACGCCCGCTTCTCGCCGACGTCGAGGGTGGGGTCGTCGTCACCGCCCCACGAGAGGGCGTCGTCATCGCGCGGAGTGCTCACCCGACCACGGTAGCGCCGCTCCCCCGCTGCTCGGCCGCGCCCCGCCGCGCGGCGGGGTGCGCGGCATCCGGGACCGAGAGGACTCCGCGCACACGACGAACGCCCCGCGGCCGGAGCCACGGGGCGTTCGATCGACGCGGATCAGCGCGCGGCGGAACCCTCGACGTAGTCGGCGTCCTGCTGCTTCCACGCGAACAGGCCGCGCAGCTCGCGACCGGTCGCCTCGATGGGGTGACCCTGCTCCTTCTCGCGGAGCTCGAGGAACTCGGTGGCGCCGTTGTCCTGGTCGGCGATGAAGCGCTCGGCGAAGGCACCCGACTGGATGTCGGCGAGAACAGCCTTCATGTTCTCCTTGACATCGGGCGAGATGACGCGGGGGCCCGAGACGTAGTCGCCGTACTCGGCGGTGTCCGAGATCGACCAGCGCTGCTTGGCGATGCCGCCCTCCCACATCAGGTCGACGATGAGCTTGAGCTCGTGGAGCACCTCGAAGTAGGCGATCTGGGGCTGGTAGCCCGCCTCGGTCAGGGTCTCGAAGCCCGCCTGCACGAGGTGGCTCATGCCACCGCACAGCACGGCCTGCTCGCCGAACAAGTCGGTCTCGGTCTCTTCGGTGAAGGTCGTCTTGATGACGCCGGCGCGGGTGCCGCCGATGGCCTTGGCGTAGGACAGCGCGGTGTCCCAGGCCGAGCCCGAGGCGTCGCGCTCGACGGCGATGATGTCCGGGATGCCACGACCGGCGACGTACTCGCGACGGACGGTGTGACCGGGGGCCTTGGGGGCGACCAGGATGACGTCGACACCCTCGGGAGCGTCGATGTAGCCGAAGCGGATGTTGAAGCCGTGCGCGAAGGCGAGGGTCTTGCCCGCGGTGAGCTTGTCCTTGATCGAGTCGGCGAAGATCGAACGCTGGTGCTGGTCGGGCGCGAGGATCATGATCACGTCGGCCCACTCGGCGGCGTCGGCGACGTTCTTGACCTCGAAGCCGTCCTCCTGCGCCTTGGCGGTGGACTTGGAGCCGTCCTTGAGGGCGATGACGACCTCGACACCCGAATCGCGCAGGTTCTGCGCGTGGGCGTGACCCTGCGAGCCGTAGCCGACGATCGCGACCTTCTTGCCCTGGATGATCGAGAGGTCGGCGTCGTCGTCGTAGAAGATCTCTGCCATGGGGATGTTTCTCCTTGTGAGTGGTCTGTCAGGAAGTTGAGGGTCCAAGACACGCCGTGAGGCGTGGGGTCCGTGCGGCGAGTCTTGGACACTCGACCGCACGGGAGGTTCAGCCGCGCAGAACGCGCTCGGTGATGCTCTTGCCGCCGCGGCCCACGGCGAGCAGGCCCGACTGCGCGAGCTCCTTGACGCCGAAGGGCTCGATCGCCTTGAGGAACGCGTCCACCTTGCCCTTGTCGCCGGTGATCTCGATCACGACGGCGTCGGGGGCGTAGTCCACCACCGACGCGCGGAAGAGGTTGACCACCTCGAGCACGTTGGAGCGGCTGGCGTTGTCGGCGCGCACCTTGACGAGCACGTGCTCGCGCTGCACCGAGCTGGCGGGGTCGAGCTCGACGATCTTGATGACGTTGATGAGCTTGTTCAGCTGCTTCGTCACCTGCTCGAGAGGAAGACCCTCGACGTCGACGACGACCGTGATGCGCGACAGGCCGGGCACTTCGGTCACACCGACGGCGAGCGACTCGATGTTGAAGCCGCGGCGGGCGAACAGACCCGCGACGCGGGTGAGCAGACCCGGCTTGTCCTCGACGAGGAGGCTCAAAACGTGGCGGGACATCTCAGTCCTCCTGCTCGGCGAAGGCGGGCGAGTGATCGCGCGCGTACTGGACGTAGCTGTTGCTGACGCCCTGCGGCACCATCGGCCACACCATGGCGTCGGCGCTCACGACGAAGTCGATGACGACCGGCCGGTCGTTGGTGTCCAGCGCGAGCTGGATCGCGGCGTCGATCTCGTCCTCTTTCTCGACGCGGATCGCGAGGCATCCGTAGGCCTCGGCGAGCTTGACGAAGTCGGGGATGCGACGCGTGCCGTGCCCCGTGTTGAGGTCGGTGTTGGAGTGACGCCCCTCGAAGAACAGGGTCTGCCACTGGCGCACCATGCCGAGCGAGGAGTTGTTGATGATCGCGACCTTGATCGGGATGTCGTTGATGACGCAGGTCGCGAGCTCCTGGTTTGTCATCTGGAAGCAGCCGTCGCCGTCGATCGCCCACACGGCGCGCTCGGGCTGGGCCACCTTGGCGCCCATGGCTGCGGGCACCGCGTAGCCCATGGTGCCGGCGCCGCCGGAGTTGAGCCAGGCGTTGGGACGCTCGTACTTGATGAACTGCGCGGCCCACATCTGGTGCTGACCCACGCCCGAGGCGAAGACGCCCTCGGGGCCGGTGATCTCGCCGATGCGCTGGATGACGTGCTGCGGCGACAGCAGGCCGTCCGAGGTCGGGGTGTAACCGAGCGGGAACTCCTCGCGGAGGCCGTTCAGGTGGGTCCACCACTCGGTGTAGTCGTGGGGGTGCTCGGCGTCAGCGGCGCGGAAAGCGGCATCCAGATCGACGAGGACCTCTTTGAGGTCGCCCACGATGGGAACGTCGGCGGTGCGGATCTTCGAGATCTCGGCGGGGTCGATGTCGACGTGCACGACCTGCGCGTTCGGGGCGAACAGGGCCGCCTTGCCGGTGACGCGGTCGTCGAACCGCGCGCCGAGCGAGACGATCAGGTCGCTCTCCTGCAGCGCGAGCACGGCGGGCACGGTGCCGTGCATACCGGGCATGCCCAGGTGCTGATCGTGCGAGTCGGGGAAGGCCCCGCGCGCCATGAGGGTCGTGACCAGCGGGGCGCCCGTCGCCTCGGCGAACACCTTGAGCTCGGCCGCGGCGTTAGCGCGGATGGTTCCGCCGCCGACGTAGAGCACCGGCTTCTTAGCGGTGGCCAGCAGGTGGGCCGCGGCCTGGATCTGCTTGCCATGGGCCTTGGTGACCGGGCGGTATCCGGGCAGGTCGACCTTGGGCGGCCAGATGAAGGGGGCCTCGGCCTGCTGCGCGTCCTTGGTGATGTCGACGAGGACGGGGCCGGGGCGACCGGTCGACGCGATCTCGAACGCGGCCGCGATCGCGCCGGGGATCTCGTCGGCCGTCTTCACCAGGAAGGAGTGCTTGGTGATCGGCATGGTGATGCCCACGATGTCGGCCTCTTGGAAGGCGTCCGTGCCCATGAGCGTCGAGAAGACCTGTCCGGTGATGCACACGAGCGGCACCGAGTCCATGTAGGCGTCGGCGATCGCGGTTACCAGGTTCGTCGCGCCGGGGCCCGACGTCGCGATCGCGACGCCGACCTTGCCGGATGCGGCGGCGTACCCCTCGGCGGCGTGGCCGGCGCCCTGCTCGTGACGGACGAGGATGTGGCGCACGTGCTCGTCGTCCATGAGCGGGTCGTAGACGGGCATGATCGCTCCGCCCGGCAGACCGAACACGTCGGTGACGCCGAGCAGGTCGAGCGAGCGGACGACCG